>NZ_JBHSFK010000030.1:0-137124 GCF_042653945.1 Streptomyces vulcanius
GAGGCCGCCAGGCGGTGGACGCCGAGATCAAGCTCCTCGGCACGGTGCACAACATCAACAAGCTCATCAATCACCCGCCCAAGAAGAACCCTTGACCTTCACCGGGCAGAAGCCGTGCGACAGCCTCTGCACTGTCCAGCCCGTGCACCGAAACCCTCAACACCCGGACCAGGAAGGCCACTTGGTTCGAAGAACCGCCGCCCCACGACCCATTACGACGTCGGGAAAACGACCAGGCGCCCCGAGAGCATCATCGAGCGCGACAGCCTCCGAGGTTAAAAGACAAGCTAAGGCGTCATCTCATGTGGTGGGGCTCGGCATGGGGGCTTGTTGAGCTACTCCGTGACGCTCGCAATGAACGCGTGGATTTCGGCGGTGAGGTCGCGCATGTCCTCCCCTGCCGCGTGCACCGTGGTGGTCTCGAACTGCCATTCCTCAGAGGGTGCCCGGTCGCGGATTCCCCAGGTCAGTTGGACGTGGCCGCCAGGGCGGTGTTCCGCTGAGAGGGTCAGGTCGTAGCAGAGGGAGTGCCAGGTGCGCACTCCTTCCCAGCCCCGGAAGTCTTCGGCAAGTGAGGCGAGGAAGGTGTCGAGGCCGTCGCCGTCCCAGGTCTCCACCGAGGTCTCGACACTCCCCCAGGGCCCGCGGGCCCTGACGAGGAAGTCGAGCGTTGGTTCGTCTTCGTACCGCCGGGTCGGTTCCGAGAGCAGTAGTCGTGCGGGCCCGGGGTTTCCCACCTGGACCATAGGGCGGCCGGAATCGTCGTAGTCGATCACGCGATCAGGTTAGAAGACCGGGCTGGGCAGCCGCCGCTCTCGGACGGGCCGACATCGGCGTAGCCACTTTGAGGCATGATCGCCAACCATGACTGTGGATCTTGAGCGCGATCTCGTTCCTGACGGGCTGTGGGAGATTGCGGCGCCGCTGATACCACCGTTCAAGCCGCGTCGGCAGGGCGGCGGAACGGCTCCGGTGGCGGACCGTAAAGTGTTCTGCGCGATCGTGTATGCGCTGACCACGTCGTGTGCTTGGCGTCGCTTGCCGCCCTGCTTCGGCGTGAGCCCGGCCACTGCGCACCGCCGGTTTGCCGCCTGGACAAGAGCCGGCTTGTGGCGGCGCCTCCACATCGAAGTCCTCGACCGGCTGGGCGCCGCAGGGGCGATCGACTGGTCCGCTGCCCTGGTTGACTCTGCCTCGGTCCGGGCGAAAAGGGGGGGCCAGCTCGTAGGGCCGAATCCGCTCGACCGGGGCAAACCCGGCGCCAAGCTCCACATCTTGACTGACGCCCAGGGCCTGCCGCTGGTCACTGCGGTCTCTGCTGCGAACACCCACGACAGCCTTGCCCTCAAGCCTCTGGTCATGGCTGTCCCCGCTGTACGCTCGCGACGCGGGCCCCGACGCCGCACGGTGCGACCGGACGAGTTCGTCGCAGCCCGCGCCGTCCGTGTAGCCGAGCTCTCACAGGCAAGGACACAGACGCCGCACGGCAGGATCGCCGGGCCGTCGATGCCCTCCCCGACCTACGGGGTGATCGCCGCTCCAGCTCAACGCCGTCGATCTCTTCAACTCCGTGGCAGCCCTCCGGGTCAACCCCGACGACCAGGAAAGATGGCGCGTGCCAGATGGGCACAGGCGCTCTTGTCCGCCTTGTTCTTCGGCCGGAATTCCAGCGTCGACTTCCATTCCAGCCAGTCCAGCTCGTCCGCTGCGCCCACCGCGCGGATGGCCTTCACCAACCCCAGGTAGTGCGCGGCACGTACAGGTGCGCGGCGTGTGTCGAACTCCAAGGCCACGCCGAGCAGCTCCAGTTCCAGCACACCGGCCGTTGTTCGAGGCTGCGGCCTTGGACTCTCGACGAACAACCAGGTACTGGCCCGGTTTGAGCAGGCGAGATCACGGCATCATTCGTCCCTCACGTCGCAGCCGCGTTCTTCCAGGCCGCCTCGAGGAACCGCCCCGCTTGGGCGACGAGGAGACGGTCTTCCGGGGCATTGCCTCCGAACATCCCGTGCGGCGCCGCCTCGAAGACGTGCAACTCGGCCCGGACACCGGCCTCGAGCAGTTTCCGGTGCATACGAGCGGTGTCCGAGAGCAGGTAGTCGCGGGTGCCGCTGAACAGGATCGTGGGTGGCCAGTCGTCGCCGATCCGCCCGAAGAGCGGCGAGAGATACGGATCCGTGACGTCGTGGTCGCCTGCGTACAGCTTCACGTTGTTCTTGAGCCCGCCTCCCTCGCCGAAGGCGTCGTTGGCAACGGAGTCGCCGGAGAGGCTGAGGTCGACGGCGGGCGAGTTCAGTACGGCCGCGCAGGGCATCGGCAGCCCCTCCTCCTGGAGCCTGAGGAGCAGGGCGGCGATGAGGTTTCCGCCGGCGGACACTCCGCTGACCGCGATGGAGGCCGGGTCGTGGCTCTCCAGGAGAGCGCGGTAGGCGTCGACGCAGTCCTCCAGCCCCGCGGGGAAGGGGTGGTCGGGCGGCATACGGTAGTCGACGCTCCACACGGTGACTCCGTAGGCGCCCGCGACGAATCCCGTCGCCGCTCTCGTCGCCGCACCTCCTCCCACCGTGAACGCCCCGCCGTGCACGCTGAGCAGGACGCGCCGGTCATCGGGGGCGAGCCCCTCCGGGGTCCCGACGTGGACGACCGCGTTCGGCAGATCGACGGCGTGGACCTCGACCGGAACGCCCGTGGCGACGGCGCCCGTGGTCGCGAGCCCGATGGCGTCGGCGAGCTCCGGTGCCGAGGTGATCGCGACGACGGCACGCCATGCCTCGATGTCGTCCGGTTCGGGGGCGGGCGGCTGCGGATTCGCCTTCAGCATCTCCAGCCATGCCTGCGCCTCGGTGCTCAGCCCGTACTCGGTGTCACGTTCTGCCCGCTCTGTCATGTCGTCGGTCCCTTTCCGGATCGTGCGAGGTTGCCGAGCCAGGCCAGGCTCGGCTTCGGCTGCCGCTCGAAGGTCTCCCTGTCGACCGCGATCAGCCCGAACGTCGGCTCCCAGTGGCCCCACTCGTAGTTGTCGAGCGCACTCCAGTGCAGGTAGCCACGAACATCGACGCCGTCGTCCATGGCTGCGGAGAGATGCTGCAGAGCCTCCGTCGTGTACGCGATACGGCGGTTGTCGTCGCCGGTGGCGATGCCGTTCTCGGTCACGAGAACCGGCACGCCGTCCGTGACCTTCCACGCATGGCGCACCGCCATCCCCAAGGAGTCCGGGCGGTACGCGGTTCCGACGAGGGTGTTGTCGGGGTGCGGCGCGTGCGGCACGGGGCCGTTCTCGTCGACCTCCTGCGTGGAATAGGCCTGGACTCCGATGAAGTCGTCCTGCCGCGCGGCCTCCAGGTAGAGGTCCTCCCGGACGTAGCGCTCCTCGATGAGCCTCGCCTCGTGCTCCGGCTTCGCGGTGAGCGCCTGGTTGGCGACCGTCCAGCCGACCTTGGCGTCGGTCCGCTCCTTGAGAATCTCGCGCGCCGCGTCGTGGGCGCGCGCGAGTCGGCGTCCGACCTCCGGGTCGGGGGCGGGCAGCACCATCTGTACGTCGCCTTCGACGGTCGGGCTCTGCCAGTCGCCGTCGCCCGACTCGGCGGCCTTCATCATCGTGCCCATCATCGCCAGCATGTTCGGCTCGTTGATGGTGCAGACCCACTCGATCCCTTCGAGGATGGACGTCGCCGTGGTCACGTAACTCGCGAAGCGGTCGATCGCGCGCTCGGTCATCCACGAGCCCGCGTCGGCGAACCACCGCGGGGTGGAGAAGTGCTGCAGTGTCACCACCGGTGTGAGCCCCAGCCCGAGGGCCGTGTCGATCACGCGACGGTAATGCGCGAGTTCCGCCTTCGAGAAGTGGCCGGGGATCGGTTCGACACGTGCCCACTCGATCCCGAAACGGTAGGCGTTCAGGCCGGCGTCGGCCAGCAGTCGCATGTCCTCGCCGTACCGGTGGTAGCTGTCGATCGCGTCCCCGCTGAATGCCATGCCAGGAGTGACCTGCTCGCGTGCCCACCAGTCGCTGTTGATGTTGTTGCCCTCGATCTGATGCGGTGCGGTGGACGCACCCCAGAGGAAGTCGGGCGGAATGCGGTTCATGGTGATCTCTTTCGGGTCGATCCGGTCGATTCATGGGACGGGATGGGCTTCCGGCCGACCGGTCACGCCGGTCGGCCGGTCATGTCGCTCGGCCGGTCATGTCGCTCGGCCGGTCATGTCGGTCGGCCGGTCACGCCGGTCGGTCATGGGCGTCGAGCCATTGGCTCATCGCGCGGATGCCCCGGCGGAAACCGCGGCCGAGGGGGTGGCCGAGGAACCCGTGCAAGGTTTTCGCGATGATCACGTAGTCGACCGTGGAGCCGGCTGCCCGCAGGTCGGACGCGAACCGATCGCCGGAAGCGCGAAGGCTGTCCCGGTCGGCGTCCATCACGAGCGCCGACGGAAGTCCCGCGAGGTCGGCTCCGGTGGGGAAGGCTCCCGGCAACAGGCCCTCGTCGCCGACGTAGTTGAGCGTCATCCGGTCGTAGGACGCCGGTGTGAAGGCGACCCGCCCGGCGAGTCCGGTCAGCCGCGAGCGCACCGACTCGGGGAGCGGGGGCAGCGTGGAGTGGAATCCGCCGTACGCGAGCACCAGCCCCGACGGCCGCACACCGGCTTCCTGCCGGAGTGCGACAGCGGCCGTCACGGCGAGGTTGGCCCCGGCGCTCGCCCCACCGATGAACAGGCGGCCGTCCCCCGATCCAGCCTGGTCGGCGATGGCGGAGACCACGTCGTCCGGGGCGGCCGGGTAGCGGTTCTCGGACGGTGCGAGCACGAGGGGCGAGCGGGCCGTGAGGTCACGCCAGCCGAGTGTCGGTGCCAGGCGGTAGTCGACCGTGCGTACGGGGCGACCGGTCCTCGCGATCGCCTTCGCGACCGCGTGCGACTCCTTCTGGTCGAGGCCACCGGACATCCATCCGCCGCCGTGGATCCACATCAGTGGCACTGCGCCGTCCCGTACGTCCTGCGGACGGTACTCGCGGATCGGAATCGCTCCGCCCGGGCCGTCGATCGTCCTGTCGACCGTGCGTACGGCGCTGGGGCGGGCAGGGGTCGCCGTCGTCTCAGGCATCGTCGGCCTCCTTGCCTCGCCGCAGGTGTTCGTGGAGGAACGCCCGGACCTCGGCACCCACCTCAGCCTCTTCGGGGGTGCCCCCGAAGAAGGCGGAGTGCGTCATGGCTTCGTACACATGAAGGCGGGCGTCCACACCGGCGCGGCGCAACGCGCGGTGGAAGCGCACCGTGTCCGACAGCAGCCTCATGTGCAGGCCGATGATCGGGTCCAGACCGTCGAGGGTGTACCAGGTGTCGCCGTCCCGTGTGAGATCGACCGACGGTGACCAGAGCGCCACCGCGCCCGGCGGTGGCAGCCCCTCGTCGCGGGCACGGAGCACGGTCGCGGCCGCGAGGTTCGCACCCGCGGAGGTGCCGGTGATCGCGATCGACTCCGGATCCGTCCGAGCGTCGTCGCTTCGAGGACGGTCATCACCGCGGCCATCTCGCCGCCGCCCTGGATCCATCCGCCGCCGTGCAGCATGAGCACGACCCGCTCGTCGCTCCGGTCCCACCCGTGAGGCGTGGCCTCATGGACGGGGACATGACCGATGTGCCCGACCGTCAGGTCCGCTCCCCAGTCGGAGGCCATGCCCTGCGCGGAGCCAGGAGGCAGCACCGACAGCTCATGGTCGATCTGAGCCGCCGCACTGGCACGCCAGCCGGCTTCGTCCCGCACGTCCGGGAAGGAGGTGCGCGGCATGTCGGGCGTCTCAGACAGCTTGCGCTGTGCCTCGGGGCTGATCGACCGTGGAACCGGCACCCGTCGCCCGGCAAGGGTGAAGTAGGGGCGCTCGCTGTCGTCGGCCATTCTCGTCATCTCAGGATTCATCTCCGGCTCCCTCAGAAGCCGTTGGCTGCGTTCGCGCGCGCGAGCACGTCGTCCGCCATGCCCGCGGGGAGCGCGGAGCCCGTCGTACTGAGGAAACGCCCGAACGGCAGCGAATCCAGCATCGGCCCGTAGTCCGTGCCCTCGGCGCCCGAGAACTGGTCGAACATCGCCGCGAAGACCTCACGGAAGGCGGGACCGGCGACGGGGTCCCGTAGGACCTCGCCGATCGACGACTGCGCTCCCAGCCGGTAGCGCGCGATCTCACCCGGGAGTTCGGCCGTGGCGGAGAGACGGATGTCCCGGCTCGACGCGCCCGCCGCGATGCGGTACTCGCCGCCCTCGACGAGCCAGCGCCCGAGTTCCTCGTCCCAGTACTCGAACTCACGCCTGGGCACGGTCACCACGACCTCGCCGGACTGGCCCGGTGCGAGGTCGACGGCACCGAAGCCCACCAGCCACTGAGGCGCGCGTACGACCGTGGAGCGGTCGCGTGACGCGTAGAGCTGGACGATCTCACGGCCTGCCCGCTCACCGGTGTTGCGCACGGTGACGCGTACGTCGACGCTGTCGCCGTCCACCGCGAGCGTGAGCGACTCGTGCGCGAAGGTCGTGTAGGACAGGCCGTGCCCGAACGGGAACGTGACGTCGATCGAGCGTGCGTCGTACCAGCGGTAGCCGACGAGGATTCCCTCGCCGTAGCGCACGTGCATCCGCTCACCGGGGAAGTTGGTGAACGAGGGCGCGTCCTCAAGTCGCTCGGGGACGGTCTCCGTGATACGTCCGGAAGGATTGACGATGCCGAACAGGACGTCCGCGAGCGCGCTGCCGCCGGCCTGGCCGAGCAGCGCGCCGTCGAGGATGGCCGACGGGCCGGCGACGACGGGGGCGAGCCGCACCACGCCGCCGTGCGAGAGCACCACGACTGTGCAGGGCTGGACCGCGACCACCGCTTCGAGCAGGTCCAGCTGATCGGCCGGCAGCTCGATGTCGGTGCGGTCGGCGCCTTCGTTCTCCTGGCTGTCGAGCAGGCCGAGGAAGACCACAGCCACGTCCGCGTCCGCCGCCGCCCGCACCGCGTCCGCCCGCAGCGCCACCGGATCGGCCTGTGTGTCCGAGGAGAAGCCCGCGGAGTAGGACACCTCGGCGTCGCCGGCACGGGCGCGGATCTCGTCGAGGGCCACGTCGACACGGATCGCGTTCACGTGCGAGCTGCCCCCTCCCTGGTAACGCGGCCGGGCGGCGAACTCGCCGATGACGGCGAGGTGCCGGGTGGGATCGAGGGGAAGAATCCCCTGGTCGTCTCGGAGCAGCACGATCGCTCGTGAGGCGACCTCGCGGGCGAGGTCGTGATGGTCCTCCGTGTCCCACGAGGTGTCCGGCCGTCGCGCCTGATCGGCCTTGCGGGCAACGCGGGCGACGCGGGCTGCCGCCTCCGTGACGACGGCGGGGTCAAGGCTCCCGTCGCGCACCGCGGCCATCACCTTGGCATCGTCGAAACCGTCGTTGCCGGGCATCTGCAGGTCGAGGCCGGCCTCGACCGCCGCCACCCGGTCGGCCACGGCGCCCCAGTCGGAGACCACGCATCCGTCGAACCCCCACTGCTCGCGCAGAACCTCCGTGAGCAACCAGCGATTCTGGGACGCGTGCACACCGTTGACGCGGTTGTACGAGCACATCACCGTCCAGGGCCGCGCCTCCTCGACCACCTGCTGGAACGCGCGGAGGTAGATCTCACGGAGCGGGCGCGGATCGATGTCGGCGCTCACCCGCATCCGGTCGGTTTCCTGGTTGTTCGCGGCGAAGTGCTTGAGCGACGCGCCCACACCCATGCTCTGCAGACCGGACACCCATGCGGAGCCGAGGATCCCGGAGACGAGTGGATCCTCCGAGAAGTACTCGAAGTTCCGCCCTGCCCGCGGGTCGCGCTTGATGTTGACGCCTGGCCCCAGCAGAAGCTGGATCCCCGCGGCCTGGCATTCGCGGCCGAGAGCCTCGCCCACGCGGAACACCAGGGCGGGGTCCCAGGTCTGGCTGAGGGCCACCGCCGGCGGGAAGCAGGTCGCCGGAAGGCTTCCCGAGAGCGCCAGGTGATCGGTGGCACCCTCCTGCTTCCGCAGACCGTGAGGTCCGTCCGTCATCAGGATGGACGGGACGTGGTCGACCGCTGTTGTGGTCCAGAAGTCCGCCCCGCTGCCGAGACCGGCCTTCTGTTCGAGGGTCAGTTCGTCGAGGGCGGACGGGATGTCGGGCATGTGTCCCCTAAGGCCGATCAGCGGATTGAGAGAGTGGGGGTGTTCAACGTCTACGGACTGGCAATATGGCGATCCCGGCAAGAGCGACCAGTGCGAGCGAGGCCACCCATGGGCCGAGCGCCTGCCCCAGGTTGGTGACCGGACCCGCCACACCCAGGTCACGCCCGGCGGCGTCGAGATCCGGCCATACGAAGAGCACGACGCACAGCACAACCAGTGCAGCGAAGACGAAATAGCTGTCCAGGCCGAGCGCCGAAAGGGCGGCCACGCTCGGTGCGAAGCGGACCACGACGAGGAATCCGGCGCCGACGAGCGAGCCCAGGAGAATCCACCGGGCACGACGACCAAGCCGTGTTCGGGTCCGGTCGGCGAACATGCCGATCAGCGGTTGGGCGACCGACGTCACGGCCAAGCCGATGGACGCGACCAACACCAAGGAGCGTGCCCGACTTGCGCCAAAATCGGCTACGCCGGCATCGCGACCCGTGAAGAACTTCGCAACCTCCAGGTTCTGGACCTGGTCGGGGGGCAGCAGCGCACCAGTTCCTCCCCGGATGCTCGAGAAAGCAGCAAGCGCAAGTCCGTACCGCAGCGCATAGCGACGCAGAGCGCGACCACGGGCGTACTTCGGGGAGGTGCCGGGCGCGGCGGTGAAGGAGGGCGTTGCCATGAGTTACCCCGATCGCTCGTCACTGAACGAAGAAGTTCCGCCCGATGCCCGACAGTCGGCTGATCGAACGACGACGATCTCGCCGCCGGAGGCAAAACAGTAAGTGTTACGGTTTCTTCTCGCAAGGACTGGTGAGCGTCCAGTAATCTCGGCGCATGACCCGTCGCTCGTACCCCAAGGGGCTGGCGAAGCGCGAGGAGATCCTCGCCACCGCCCTCGAAGTGATCGCCGAACGCGGATTCAGTGGGGCAACCCTGCGCGAGCTCGCCGACGCGTCGAACCTCAGCATCACCGGGCTCGTTCACCACTTCGGCACCAAGGAGCAGCTGTTCACCGAGGTACTCGGCCGGCGTGACGAGATCGATGCGGATGCCTACGAGACGGACAGGTTTCCGGAGACGGCAGACGAGATGATCGAGCGCCTCGCAGGTGTGGTCGATCGCAACGCGGCGGTACCGGGGCTGGTGACCCTGCACTCGAACCTCTCGGCAGATGCCACAGCCCCCGAACACCCTGCTCACGAGTACTTCCGAGAGCGCTACGCGCGAAGTCGAGACCTCGGTCGAGACTCCCTGAGCCATCTGCAGGAGCTCGGGGAACTCCCCGCCGGGATGGATCCCGGCGATCTCGCCGAGTTGATGATCGCCGCGGTGGACGGTCTTCAGCTGCTGTGGCAGTACGACAAGAGCACCGACATGGCTCGCAGCCTGAGCGCTCTCGGCACCCTCTTGAAGCTCGCCAACAAGGCGGGGCACAGCCCTGACGACTGATCCTGGATCGCTCTCGAGTACGGCGCCGGCTTCGGCCACGTCCGGGGCAGTGGGGCGCACGGTGTCACTCCTTGGTGGCCCCGGCCGGCATGCCGGACACCAGGGCTCGCTGGGAGAAGAGGAACACCAGGAGCACGGGCAGGACGGTGACGAGGGAGGCCAGGACGAGTTCCGGGCGCATGATCTGGTTTGGTGTGCGAGGCGCGGTATCTGGATGTCGTCCGGAGCTGCCGTTGAGTTCGTCGAGCACGTCGTCGTGGTGGACGACGCCGCAGCCGGTGCGAACGGAAACGCGCTCACCCTGGAGCACGTACGCCAACAGGGCCTGGCCGACGACCGGTTCGACTTCGATACGAGCTGGCGGACCGTACTGCCGGACGACGTACTGACCCTGATCTACACGTCGGGGACGACCGGCACGCCGAAGGGCGTCGAGATCACTCACGCCAACCTGCTCGCCCAGGCTTCGGGAGTGGCGCAGGTGCTGGACTTCCGGTTCGGCGACCGGATCACCTCATACCTGCCGCCGGCACACATCGCCGACCGCTTCACCGGCCTGTACGCACGGGCACTCTTCGGCGTGCAGGTGACCGTGGTCCACGACATCAAGCGGATAGCCCAGGCGCTGCTGGACTGCCGTCCGACGATCTGGGTGGCGGTGCCGAGGATCTGGAACAGGCTCAAGCAGGCGGTCGAGCACGCTGTCGCCGACGAGAGCGACGAGACACGTCGCAGGACCGTCGAGCAGGCGATCGCCACAGGGACTCGGCGCACACGCAGCATCCAGGCGAGGAACGGTTCGACGCGACCGAGCGGCACACCTACGAAGGTCGCGCCCTGGCAGTCCTGCGGCCTGCCGCGACCGGCAAGATCCGCCTCACCGCGAGCGCGCCGGGATGCGACGCGGTGGACGTCGTCGTCACCGCCGAGTAGCCGTGCCACATGCCCTCGCTCGCCGGGAAGCACTTCCCCTCCCGCCTTCCCCTCCCGCTGGAACGAAGGACACGTGACATGGCCACTGGTGCAGCAGGTCCCGACGACATACGGCGTATGGTTTCCCGCTTCACGTTGGAACAGAAGGTCGCTCAGCTCGGCGGTCTGATCGCCCCCGAGCTCTTTGCGCTGCCACGGGACGGCGCGGAAGGCGCCCCTGTGCTCGACACGAATCGCCTGCGGGAGCTGCGTCCGCACGGCGTCGGGCATCTCTCCCTGGCGTGGTTCCTCGGCGACGACGCCGACAGCCTGCGTGAGCAACTGGCAACGGTCCAGGCCGCCGTACGCGAGGTGTCCCCGTTCGGGATCGGAGCGCTGGTCCACAACGAGGGCATCAACGGCTTTCTGCACGCCTGCGGTTCGCAGTTCCCCACGTCCTGGGCACAGGCGGCGACCTGGCAGCCCGAACTGATCCGGCGAGCCTCGGCCGTGACCGCCGCGCACATGCGCGACACCGGCGTCCAGCTGCTGTTCTCGCCGGTCATGGACATCAACCGTGACCCGCGCTGGGGCCGCGTGCACGAAACGTACGGCGAGGATCCGGAGTTGGCCGCGCAGATGTCCGTCGCGTTCGTGCGCGGCGTCCAGGGCACGGATCAGGAGAGCGGGGTCCTCGCGACGGGCAAGCACTTCCTGGGCTACGGCGCCTCGGAGGGCGCGCTGAACCAGGCGGTCACCCCCCTCGGGCGCCGGGCGCTGATCGACGAGTACGCCGAGCCGTTCCGCCGGGCGATCGCCGAGGCGGGCCTGACGTTGGTGATGAACGCGTACAACGAGATCGACGGTATCCCCGCGACAGCGAGCCGCTGGCTGCTCACCGAGTTCCTGCGCGACACTCTCGGGTTCGACGGCCTGGTGGTCAGCGACTACGACTCGATCAACCTGCTGCGCACCGCCCACCGCACCGCGCGTACGGAGGGCGAGGCTGCGGTGCAGGCGCTGTCTGCCGGGCTGGACGTGGAACTGCCGGGTGACACGAACTTCGCGTCCCTGATGGACGAGGTCGGCGCCGGGCGGCTCGACGAGCGGGTCGTCGACGTGGCCGTGGCCCGTGTCCTCACGGTGAAGGCCCGGACCGGCCTGATCCCCGGAGTGGGTCCGCGGCTCACGCCTGCGGCGCGCCCGGACCGTGCGGAGGCCGCCGACGTCCGCCGCGCTGTCGCGGCACGCGGCACGGTGCTGCTCCAGAACGACGGCACGCTGCCCCTGTCGCCCGGCGAGCGCCGTGTCGTCGTGGTCGGGCCCGCCGCGGACGAGCTGCGGATCCATTTCGGCGCCTACACTTCGGTGTCGGCCGCCGAGATGCCGCTGGGCATGATGGCGGTCATGGAGGGCCGGGTTCCCGGGGTCGACTCGGCGACCTTCGTGTTCACCGACATCTTCCAGACTCGTATGCCCGGCATGGATGCCGCCTTCGAGGATGTGGCCAGGAAGCTGCACCCCGAGGCCTCCACCGTGCTCGAGGCCCTGCGGGAGCTGGACACGAAGATCGGGTTCGCACCGCTGGGCCGGTTCGAGGCCGATGCCGAGCACCCTCTCGACGCCTCGGTCGTCGAAACGGCCGTGGCCGACGCCGACCTGGTCGTCGCGGTGGTCGGCGAACGCACCGGATGGGTCGGCAACAACACCGCCGGCGAGGGCCAGACGACGGCCTCGCCAACTCTGCCCGGAGACCAGGAGGACCTCCTCGAACTAGTCGCCGCCACGGGCAAGCCGATGGTGACCGTGGTCGTCTCGGGACGGCCTCTGCTGCTGGAGAAGGCGGCCCGGACGTCCAACTCCGTCCTGCTCGCGCCCCTGCTCGGCGAGGAGGCGGGCGCCACGGTCGCGCACACGCTGTTCGGCCTGATCAACCCCAGTGGCAAGCTGCCCAGCACCTTTCCCCGCCATCTGGGCCAGATTCCGCTCTACCACGGCCACCATCACGGGAGCGGTTACGGCCATCCGGCGGGAACCCGCCACGGATATGGGGACCTCGACACACAGGGCCCCCTTTACGCCTTCGGCCACGGTCTCTCGTACACCACCTTCGCGGTCGGACTCGACGAGCGGGACGGCGCTCCGGCGGTCGAACTGGCCGACGACATGGTGCGTGCCCGGCTCACGGTGTCCAACACCGGTGCCGTGGACGGTGAGACGGTCGTGCAGCTGTACGCGCGCGACGAGTTCGCGTCGGTCGTCCGGCCGGTGCGGCAGCTGATGGCGTTCACTCGAATCAGTCTCACCGCCGGAGAGACCAGGGACATCGTGCTCGAAGCCCCTGTCGAGCGGCTCCACTACACCCTGGCCGACGGTCGCCGCGGCATCGAGCCGGGCGATGTCACCGTGCTTGCCGGACTCGGCAGCGACACACTCAACTGCGCCGCGACGATCGCGGTCGGTTCGACGGACGGCCGATCGAACACACCGACGGCCTGATACGCCGCCGACCGGCCACCGCTTCCTTTGTGAGGGGTGGCCGGTATCCGCGGTACAACTGCCCAGGCCAACCGATGACTCACCGCCGTTGTCACCCTCCACCACTTCACCCACCCGCGCTGGTTCGCCGAAGACAGCGGCTGGACGAGCCACTGGAGGCGAGTGGTGCTCCACCACCGGTCCGGCCCGGTCGTCGTCAGCATCCCGTCGGGCGACCCCGGTGCGGGCTACGGGGATCGGCGACCAGCGCGTCGATCTCGGCGAACCAGTGCGCACGTACCTCCGCGCCGTCGCCGTCGAGGAACCAGGCATGCTCCAGCGAACGCTTCGCGGCGGCGCCCAGCTGTTCGTTCGACCACTGCACTGCGTTGGCCATGAGCGCGTAGTCCTGCGCGAGGTCGGTGTGGAACAGCTCCGGGTCATCGGTGCCGAGCAGCAGCGGTACGCCGCTGTCGTCGAGGATGCGCCAGGCGTCGACGTACCCGGTCCGGGAGACCAGTCCGCCGAGCGCGTACGCGGTGGGCGTGAACGTCATCGGCGTACGGGTGGCCCGGAGGCGGCGGAGTACGTCCGGGTCGTCGACGCCCATCCAGCCGTGGTCGATACGGTCGAGGCCGAGGTCGAGCGCGGCCGCAACGTCCTCGATCACGTCGGCGTGGCCGGTGAGCCGGTAGCCCTCGGCCCGGGCCCGCTCGTACGCCGGCGCCAGGGCCTCGAACGGGACGGTGTGGTGGTCGCCGTCGTTGCCGTAGCCGAGGATCGGCACGCCCTTCTCGCGCAGTGCGGCGGTCTGTTCGACCAGGTCGAGCGCGGCCCGCGGGCCGCCGAAGCGGTGCAGCTCGATGATGATGCCGCCGGTGAGTCCGAGTTCGTCGCCGGCGACCCGGAACGCCTCGCCGACCGCCCGCAACAGGACATCGGGCTCCATCCCGATCTCGTCCCGGTGGAGATCCGGGGTGCACAGCAGCTCCAGGTGGCGGACGCCGCGGTCGTAGGCGCCGGCGATCATGCGCAGGACGCCCTCGGTGACCAGCGCCTCGTCGCCCCAGAGCCGTACCGCCTTGTCCAGGTCGTCGAAGAACTTGCCGAGGCTGCGCAGGTCGTAGGCGGCGTCCGCCTCGACCCGGGACAGGCCGACCCCGGTGGTCTGCCTGTGCAGTCGGGCCAGTTCGGACGGGGCGAGCGAGCCCACGTGGTGCATGTGCAGTTCCGCCTTGGGGAGCCGACGGGCCAGCACGACCCGCTCCTCCTCCCGGGCCATCGGCGGGAACTCGTCGGTGGTGTTCGGGTCGCCTGATGAGGGCATGGTCATACCTCCTGGGTCGAAGCGCGCTCGCCGACAGCGCAGAGTGGCACCGTTCCGGTCAGCCGGCGGCGGCGGTCACCCTGGCGGCCTCGCGCGGGGCGTGCGGATTCTTGCGGCCGGCCCGGGAGCCCCTCAGTTTCGCCAGGATGTGGTCCTTGACCGTGATCGGCTCGTAGAACGGCTCCTCCCCCTCGGCGACGAAGGACGGCAGGGGCGCGACGACGGCGTCCGCGTTCCCGTCGTGGAAGAACGCGGCCGACCTGCGGCGCTTGATGGTTCCGTTGACCACGGGCGGCTTGACCCGGTGCAGCGTGGACATCCACGTGTCGTTCGTCAGCCGGGCCGCCACGTCGCCGAGGTTGACCAGGAGCGCGCCGTCGGCGGGCCGGACGTCGTGCCATGTGTTGTCGCTGCCGAGTACCTGAAGGCCTTCGACCTGATCGGCCCACAGGACGGTCAGCAGACCGAAATCGGTGTGCTCGCTCATGCCGGTGAGCTCGGCGCCCAGCTCGATCTCCCCGGGCGGCAGGGCGTAGTTGTTCATGCGGAGCACGTCGATCGAGTGGTCGGTGAGGCCCTCGACGTAGGACTTCTCGACCCCGAGGGCGTCGGCCACGACCTCGGTGAGAGTGCGGGCGACGCGCCGGGCCTCGGCGTAGTAGGCCTCGACCTGCCCCTTGAACGACGACGGTGCGGTGGGCCACACCGAGGGCGGGTAGTCCGCTTCGGACACCTCGGCGCCCGGGTACTCGGCGGCGGAGGTCCCGACGTTGAACGCCTCGAAGAAGTCGTTCATGCGGGCCACGGGGTCAAGGCCGACGCTGTAGCTCAGGGACTCGCTCCTGGGCGGGCTGTAGCCGCGGTTCTCGCCCGCCGGGCGGACCCACTGCTTCTTCGACTCCAGGGGAAGCGCGAAGAACGCGTCGATCGCGTCACCGAGTCCGTCGAGGACCTCGTCCGCGATGCCGTGGCCGACGACCTGGATGAAACCCACGGTGCGGCAGGCATGGTCGAGTCGGCGCGCGACCTCCGCCCTGTCGGCGGCGGACCCCTCACGTACGTACGGGCCGATGTCGATGGCCGGAACGCGGAACTCGGACGACGCGGATGACATGGTGCCCCCTTGGACTGTCCAGTGGACTTTCGGGTCGGTGATCAGCTGACGCCTGCGGGCCGCGCCGCGCTCTGGGTGAGTTCGGCGAGCAGCGTGCGTTCGTTGTGGGTGAAGGCCTCGGTCTCCATGAAGTCCAGGGTGCGCGGACGCGGCTCGGGCTGTTCGAGCACCATGCGCACCTCGGCCGGCCGGTTGGAGAGGACGTACACGCGATCGGACAGCATGAGCGCTTCGGGGACGTCATGGGTGATGAGGATGGTCGACTGGCCGAGCTCGGCGCAGATCTGGGAGAGCCAGAGTTGGAGTTCCGTGCGGGTCAGGTAGTCGAGTGCGCCGAACGGCTCGTCGAGCAGCAGGATCGGCCGTTCCAGGACCATGGTCCGCAGCAGCGCGACGCGTTGCCGCATACCGCCGGACAGCTCGAAGGGGTAGGCGTCGGCGTATCCGTCGAGCCGGAACGTCCCCAGCAGGTCGGACACCTTCTTGCGGGCGTCGGCCTTCGACATCCCGCCGAGCGTCAGACCGAGTGCGGCGTTGTCCTGGGCGGTGAGCCAGGGCAGGAGCAGGTCCTTCTGCGGCATGTACGCCGAGTACGGGCCTCGGGTCGCGTCGCCGTGGTAGGTGACGGACCCCTCGTCCGGGCGCAGGAGCCCGGCGAGTATCTGGAACAGCGTGGACTTGCCGCAGCCACTGGGGCCGATGACCGACACGAACTCACCGGGCGCGAGGTCCAGGGTGACGTCGTGGATCACGGGGTTGCGGGTCCTGCGCGGGCCGGGGAAGGTCTTGGTCACGTTCCGGAGCGAGAGCAGGGGGCCGGTCGGCCGGCTGGTGGTCGTGCCGGTTGTCATGGTGTTCGTCATTCGGACCTCATCGCCTTGCGACGGCGTTCCCACGGCATCGCGAGAGTTTCGAGCAGGTAGGTGAGCGAGAACAGCAGGAGGCTCACGACGATGCTGACGACCGCCGCGGCCAGCACCAGATCCGTCCGGAGCATGTTCTTCTGCGTCGCCATGTAGATGCCGAGCCCGTTCACCGCGCCGACCGTCTCGGCGAAGATGGCCGCCAGGACGGCGAAGCTGGCGACGACCCGCAGACCGGTGAAGAAGAAGGGCAGCGAGGAGGGCACCTGAAGGCGCAGGAACACCTTGACGCGATTGGCTCCCAGCGACTTCATCAGGGTCGCCGCGTCGGGGTCCGCCGACAGGAATCCCTGAAGGAGGGAAATCGTCATCGGTAGCGTCGTGGTGATCGCGATGAGCCCGATCTTCGGCCCCAGTCCGAACCCGAACCAGATGACGAACAGCGGCGCCAGCACGATGATCGGGATGGACTGGGCGACGATCAGCAGCGGAAGCGTCGCGTTGCGCAGCAGGGGCACGAAGCTCAGCAGCGTCGCCAGGATCGCCGATATGACGACCGAGACCACCAGCCCCACCACCGTCACCTGAAGGGTCGGGATCGTGTTCTGCCAGAGCGCTTCACGGTCCGTCCAGGCGGCCTCGGCGACGCGCGTCGGGGAGGGCAGGACCGTGGGAGCGACGTTCCCGAGCTTCGTGGCGACCTGCCATGCCACCACCGCCAACAGCACGGCGAGGGTCGGCGTGACCGTGCGGAAGAGCGGCGACTCTCCCCACTCCCGACGAGCGCGCTTGGCCTTACGGACAGACGTGGTGCTCAAGGTCGTTGGCGACTGCTGAACAACTGGACCGTTGCGTCCGCTTGCCTGGATCTCTGTCATCGCAGGATGTCCTTACTCAAGGGGGACCAGTCCTCGCGTTTTCGTTCTCCAGCCGCGAGTGATGACATAAAACACCACCACCGGCTACCTTGGCGAGAGCCTCGCGTTTCGCTCCGGTAAGGATTGCAACACGCGACGAGTACGCCACAGAGTACGAATGTACGAGCAAAGGTACCCACATGCGGATGCTGCTCCATACCGATGTCCCCATGACCACGCGAGACGGAGTCGTGCTGCGAGCCGACGTCCACCGTCCCGATGACGACGCGCGACACCCAGCACTGCTGGTCAGGCTGCCGTACGACAAGTCGTCGCCCTACACGTCCGTGTACCTCGATCTGCGGGTCGCCGTGAGCCGCGGCTATGTCGTGGTCATCCAGGACGTACGGGGCCGTGGCACCTCCGAGGGCGAATGGGTGCCATGGAAGCACGAGACCGAGGACGGCTTCGACGCCGTCGGCTGGGTGGCCGGGCAGGACTTCTGTGACGGCCGTGTCGCCATGTACGGCGGCAGTTATTTCGGCAACACCCAGTGGCGGGCAGCCGCCTCGGGTGCCCCCGCACTGCGTGCCATCGCGCCCGGCATGACCTGGTCGAATCCGCTGGACGGCCCTCTGCGCCGCGGCGGCGTGCCGGAGCACGGACTGAACGTGCTCTGGTCGCTGTCGACCGGCATGAGCGAGCTGATGCGCCGCGGCAAGGCCGCCGAGGCGATGGAGGCGGTGCGCCGGATCGACGGACTGGCCCGGGGCGAGTACCTGAGCTATCCGGCGGGCCGCATTCCGTGGCTGGAGGAGCTGGACGTACCCGATATCGGCCTTCGCCGAGCCGACGCCGACACCAGGAGGTTGGCGGAGCTGGATGTCGTCTCCGTCCTCGACGACATCCGCATTCCGGCCCTGCACGTGGGCGGCTGGTACGACGTCTTCCTGCAGGGGACCCTCGACAACTTCACGCGCCAGCGTGAACTGGGCGTCGCCGGCCATCTCATCGTCGGACCCTGGACACACGGCACCGATTTCAGCTCGCAGACCGGAGAGGTGAACTTCGGGCTCGCCGCCGGCGGACAGTCCATGGGCCTCACCTCGTCCCTGACGGCGGAGCACCTCGACTTCTTCGACGCGGTCCTCGATGACCGGCCCCTCGACCGGGCACCGGTCAGGCTGTTCGTCATGGGGCGCAACGAGTGGCGGGACGAGGAGAGCTGGCCGCTTGCCCGAGCGGTGACCACCCGGCTGGAGCTGGGGGCCGCTGAGCGCGCCGTCCTCCGCAGCCCCCACGGAGAATCCCCGGTCGACGAAGACCTGGACAGCGAATCGCCGGCGGTCGTCGCGGCGCTCACGTTCGAGGCGTCCGAGCCGGTGCAGACGGTGGGCGGCTGCATCGCGATGCACGAGAAGTTTCCCTGGGGGGCGTGGGACCAGCGCGACGTCGAGTGTCGGGACGACGTGCTCGTGTTCACCACCGATCCGCTGGACGAACCGCTGGAGATCACCGGCCGGGTCCGGGCCCGCCTCCGGGTACGGCCTGGGGCGGCGGTCTCGGACTGGGTGGTCCGCGTGTGCGACGTCCGGCCCGACGGCAAGTCGATCAACCTGGTCGACGGGGTGAACCGGGTGGAGTCCGCCGACGGCCAGGCAGACTCGTCGGGCGAGCGGACCGTGACAGTCGATCTGTGGTCGACCAGTATCGAGCTCGCGGCCGGACACCGACTGCGCGTGCACGTGGCGCACAGCAACTTCCCGCGCTGGGGCCTGAGCCAGGAGGACGGCTCGTTCGTCAGCGATGTCCTGCTCGGTGCGGGCGACAGCTGGATCGAGCTCCCGGTGATTCCGCCGTCGGTGTGACACTGCTGGCGGTGGAGCTGTACAGCCTGGATGAGGAGGGAGTCGTGTCGGACAGCGTTTCCGTAGCCGCCGAGCAAGGAGAACTGGCCGGGCGGGCGCTGGACGACGGCGGATCGGTGTTCGCGGGAATCCCGTTCGCCGAGGCGCCGGTCGGGCGACTGCGGCTGCGTCCGCCGCGACCGCCGCGGCCGTGGCAGGGCGTGCGGGACGCCACGGCCTTCCGCGCGTCGCCCGCACAGAACCCCGACCCGTGGTCGCCCCCTGACGCCGTCTACGACGAGGACTGCCTGGAGGTGAACGTCTGGACGCCGGACGTGCACGGCCGCAGGCCGGTGATGGTGTGGATCTACGGCGGCGCCTTCGAGTCCGGAAGCGCGGTGCCGCCGGGCACCGACGGGCAATGGCTGATGCGGGGCGGCGACGTCGTCGTGGTTGGCTTCAACTACCGGGTCGGCGCCCTGGGCTTCCTGGATCTGACCGGCATCGGCGGGGAGAGCTGGTCCGGCTCGGTCAATCTGGGGCTTCAGGACCAGGTCGCCGCGCTGCGCTGGGTGCGCCGGAACATCGGGCGGTTCGGCGGCGACCCGGACAACATCTCCGTCTTCGGGGGCTCGGCGGGGGCGAGCTCCGTCGGCTGCCTGCTGGCCATGCCCGCCGCCCGGGGCCTGTTCCGGCGGGCGATACTGATGAGCCCGCCGGTCGCCCGAATCTACGCTCCGGCCACGGCACGCCGACTGGCCGCCGACCTGCTCGACACCGTCGGCGTCCACCGCCCCGAGCAGCTCCTCGACATACCGGTCGAGGACATCCTGGCCGCCCAGGCGAAGATCGTCCCCGCCGACATGGGGGCGCGAGCCCTGCCCGGCGGACGTTCCTGGGGCCCGGTCCTGGACGGCGCCGTTCTACCGCGCACGCCGATGCAGGCCGCCGAAGCCGGCGACACGGCCGCCGTACCGCTGCTCATCGGCGCGAACCGCGACGAGATGCTGGCGGCCGAGGCGTTCATGCAGCCCGGCACCACGCCGCCCAACGCCGGGGCGCTGTACGACGAGATCGCGGGCGCGGTGGGCGAAGCCGCGGCCCGAGGCCTGCTGAACGCCTACCGTGCCGCCGAGCCCGACGCCACACCGACGCGGCAGCGGCTGCGCTTCCTCGGCGACCGCCTCTACCGCGTCCCGGCCGCCCGCATGGCCGAGGCCCACACCCGCGCAGGCGGCACCGCGCACCGCTACCTCTTCGCCGCGGACCTGCCGGTCGTCGGACCGTCACACGGCATGGAGGTGGCCCTTGTGTTCGGCAACCACGACAGCGACGACAACCCGCTGGCTCCGCTGTACCGACAGTGGCCCGACTCCGCAGCACTCGGCCGACAGATGATGACCGCCTGGAGCGCCTTCGCCCACACCGGCGACCCGGGCTGGGCCCCGCACACACCCGGCACCGCCGACGTCCGGGTGTTCGGCGCCCCCGGCCCCGTCGCCGAACCGCCTGCCGCCACCGCCGCGTCCTGGCGGCTCGCCGCGCATCCTGCGACCGTCCCCGAATCGGCTGGGTAAATGGGGAGTTGGTGACGAGAACGGTGCCCGGCCGACTCAAGGCCGGCCGGCCACCGTTGTCGTCACATCACCCGTCGCTTCACTGGTTCACTTCACCTGTTCACTCACCCCGGGCCGGAACGACGCGCCCACATGGTTCTCCGGAAGGGTCACGTTGCCCGCGCCGAACAGGTGCTCGCGGAGGGTGGAGCCGTCGTACGCCGTCTTCGCGAGGCCTCGTTCCCGCAGGACGGGCATGATCCGGTCGACGAAGTCGTCGTAGGTGCCGGGTGTGGTGAAGGGCTCGATGAGGAACCCGTCGACACCCGTGCGGTCCACGAACTCCTCGACCTCGTCGGCGATCTGCTCGGGAGTGCCGACGAACCCCAGCCCGGTCGTCCCGTGGACCCTCAGGTGTTCCAGCATCTCACCGATCGTCTGCGGCTGCCGCTCGGCGCCCTTGCCGCTCGCGTACTTCTCGACCAGCGACTTGGAACTGTCCTCCGTCGTCTGCCGGCTGCCGGGGATGGGCTTGTCCATGTCTGCGTCGGACAGTTCCATGCCCGTGTGGTAGGACCACTCCAACTTGGCCGACTCCAGAGTCGAGTAGCCCGCCATCTCCGCACGCCGTCGTACGGCTTCCTCCGCGGTGTCTCCAGTGATGAACAGCGCTCCGCAGACGAACTTGATCGCATCGGCGTCGCGCCCGAACTCCTCCTGCGCCAGGGTGCGAATGGCCGCGATGTCGGCGACGGCCTTCTCCGGGTGGCTTCCGGGGATGAACACGGCCTCGGCGTACTTGGCCGCGAACCGGCGGCCTGCGCTCGACGTGCCCGCCTGGAAGAGAAGCGGTGTGCGCTGTGGGGACGGCGGCACGGGGAGCGCGCCCTCGCACCTGAAGTAGGGGCCCTCGTGCTTGATCTCGTGCACCTTGGCGGGGTCGGCGTAGATCCGGTTGGCCTTGTCGTAGATGACGGCGTCGTCCTCCCAGGAGCCCTCCCACAGCTTGAGGGTTACTTCCAGGAAGTCGTCCGCGATCGCATAGCGTTCGCCGTGCGGACGTAGGGCGGTGCCGAACAGGCGGGTCGTGGACTCCTGGTTGACGCCCGTCACGATGTTCCATCCGATGCGCCCTCCACTCAGAGAGTCGAGCGTCGAGAGCCTGCGGGCGATATGGGCGGGCGGCTCCGTCATGGTGGACATCGTCGCCACCAGTCCGAGCCGGGAGGTCGCGCTCGCGATGGCGGACAGGGCGACCAGCGGGTCGCCCATGGGGAAGGCGACGGCATCCTCCACCGCGCGCGCCGCCATCGTGCCGTTCTTCAGCGGATAGGCGAACTGGTCGGCCAGGAACAGGAAGTCGATGCCTCCCTCCTCCAGTTTGCGGCCCATTTTCGTCCAGTAGTCCAGGGTCAGGAACTCCCCCGACGTGTTGTCCGGGTGCGCCCAGATGCCGGTCACGAGACCCGCCATGCTCAGACCCTGGATGACTCCGAAAGTGAGTGGCTTTCGCTCAGTACTCATGTCCAATACCTCCAACTGCCGCTCGACTGCGGCTGTTCACGGGGAAGATTCGTCCGCGCTGCCGAGGAATCGGCCGTCCCGGGGGACGCCGGTCACGTCTCCGGTGATGGTGAGCGTGGTGCGCGCGCGGATGTCGGAGGAGCTCGCGGCGATCATGAGGTCGACGTCTCCGGGTTCCACGACGAGCAGCCCCTGCGGGTTGATGAGCGCGAGCGCGTTGACCGGGGCGGTCAGGCGGATGCGTTTGGTGGCTCCGGCGGGGATGTGTACGCGGGTGAACGCCAGGAGTTGGCGGACCGGGCGAACGGTGGAGGCGACCACATCGCGGGCGTAGAGCTGAACCACCTCGTCGGCGCCCCGGTCACCGCTGTTGGTGATGTCCACGCTCACCTCGATGTCACCGCCGGCCGTGACCTCGCGGGCGGCGGGCCGGGCATCGCCGTAGGTGAAGTATGTGTAGGTCAGTCCGTGCCCGAAGGGGAACAGCGGGCGGGCCGGACCGTCGACGTAGGTGACCTCGGCGCCGGCGGCGGTTTCGTATCCGCTGCCCGCGCGACTCCCGTGGAAGACGGGGAGCTGGCCGATCGAGGCGGGGAAGGAGACGGGCAGGCGTCCGGCCGGTGCGGTGCGGCCGAGGAGGGCGTCCGCCAGGGCGGGGCCGGCGGCGGGGCCGAGCAGCGGGGCCCACAGGACGGCGTTCGCGTGGTCGGCCACCCGGTCCAGCAGGAGCGGGCGTCCGCTGATCACGACGACCACGGTCGGGGTGCCCGTCGCGGCGACCGCCTCGACCAGGGCTTCCTGGTCGCCGGGCAGGCGCAGATCCTGCCGGTCGACCTGCTCGCCGGCCGTCACGTCGCCGACCCAGCCGGTGCGCTCTCCGGCGACCACGAGAGCGACGTCCGCCCCGGCGGCGGCTTCGGCGGCGCGGGCGAGGTCGTCGGGGGTGGTGGCCTCCGGGCCACCGAGGGGGACGCGGACCAGCAGGGCCGGATCCTCCAGCAGCTCTTCCAGGGCGTCGCTCACGCTGACCGCGTGCGGCTCCACCCCTCGCGCCAACTCCTCGAAGCGGTGCGGGAAGCCGGGTGTGGGGATGAGTCGCATCCCGTGCACGTTGTCCAGACCGCCGCCCTCGAAGGACACCTCGAACCCGGAAATGCTCGACTCGTGCGCGGCTACTCCGCTGTAGGCCCCGTAGTGCACGCGGACCTGGTCTGCGAGTTCACCGATCACGGCCAGCCGCCCGGGCGTTGGGCGCAGGGGCAGGACTCCGTCGTTCTGCAGCAGCACGACGGCCTGTGCCGCGATGGCTCGGCTCAGGTCCAGCTCCGCCTCGGCCTTCGGAGCGGTGCCGGACGGCACGGCCGTCACCGGAGTGGCCGGAGTCAGCAGGTGATCGAGCAGCCCGAGGTGTTCCTTGAGTTCGAGGACGCGCCGGGCCGAGCGGTCGACGACCGACTCGTCCAAGGTGCCCTCACGCACCAGTTCCGCCAGGTCCGCGAACGCCCGGAACTCGGGGAACTCCACGTCGATGCCCGCGCCGAGGGCGATCCGGCCCGCCTCCTTCAGATGGGGGGCCAGGTGGAACAGCGCTGTCAGGTGGTCCAGCGAGGCGTAGTCACTGACGACGACTCCGGTGAATCCGAGCTCGTCGCGCAGCAGCGTGCCGAGCTTCTCCGAGTCGGCGGCGACAGGGAGGCCGTCGATCTCCGCGTACGAGTTCATGACGGTGGCCAGGCCCGCCTCGCGGATGGCCGCCTCGAAGGGCCGGGCGTACTGCTCCCGGAGGGTGCGCGGTCCGAGGTTCACTCCGCCGCAGTTCAGGCCCCCCTGCGAGGCCGCGTAACCGATGAAGTGCTTGCCACAGGCGGCCACACCCTGGCGCAGGTCCTCGCCCTGGAGGCCGCGGACGAAGGCGACACCGAAGGAGGCCGACAGGTCCGGGTCCTCGCCGTAGGTCTCGTGGACGCGGCCCCATCGCGGGTCGCGGCTGATGTCCAGCACCGGGGAGAGGGCGAAGCGCGCGCCCAGTGCGCGCATCCGTTCCCGGGTCAGTGTCGCCATGCGTTCGGTGAGGGCGGGGTTCCAGGTGGCGGCCTGTCCGATTCCGGTGGGGTAGGTCGGCGCGCCGGGATGAACGAGCCCGTTGAGCGCCTCCAGGTGGATCAGCGCCGGGATGGGGAAGCGCCCGCAGGCCATCGCGGCGTCCTGCACCGACTGGAAGAAGGAGGGCAGCGCGTCCAGGTCGGGACAGAAGCTGCCCAGCATGGCGAGATGCCCGACTCCATGGGGCGCGATCTCCTGGAACCCCTTGACCAGCGATACGCCAGGATCGCCAGGGGGTGAGGCGAACAGGGGCGCCAGCTGCGGAAAGCCGGGGCCGCTGAGCTGGGCGACCTTCTCCTCCAACGTCAGCCGGCTGAGCAGATCTTCGACGGACCGGGGCATGGACAGCTCCTCAACGGTGTTTTCGTTCACAAGTCTGGGTTCACGACATAAAACACCAGCACTGGCCGCCATGGCGAGGGCCGAACGTTTCCAGCTTGTAAGCGATGAGGAGCGGGTGCGTGACAGAGTACGTCTGTACGTGCAATCGTACCGATATGCGAATGACGCCCATGCCCGACGGACATACGAGACGGGCCCGCGCCGCCGACGGCCGCTTACCCCTTCACTGACCGGGGCTAGTCCAAGGCCTCCGACCTGGCCGACTCCCCCTCCGAGGACGGGTCGGGAGTGCTGCGAAGCCGCTGCTGGAGCTGGCGGCGCAGGAGGCGGATCCGGTGCACCCGGACGCTGATGAGATCGGGGTGCGCGGAGATGTCTCCGACGAGTTGACCGAGTTCTGATGTGTCACGGGCTGCGACGTCGACCGCGAGCGCCGAGGGCCCGCACATGCGCGAGACCGAGACGACACCGGGACGCCGGACGAGGCGCTCGACCGTGGCCATGACGGTCTTGGGGTTGACGGTCAGATCGACCACGGCCCGGGCCAGCTCGTGATCGGCCGTCTGGACCGTCGTCCATATCCGGATGGCGCCGGAGTCGATGAGCTCGAGGACGCGCCGCCTCGCCTGCGAGAGCGACAGGCCGGCCGAGCGGGCGAGCGCCGTGTAGGTGGCGCGGCCGTCCACCTGGAGGGAGCGGATGAGCTGGCGGTCCTGGGCGTCGAGTCGTGTTTCGTCCCTGGCGGGCCACAGCCCCGCTTCACCGCCCGCCTCCTCAGGCGTTCCCGCGCCCGTGTAGATCCCCAGAACCGGGTCCGTCGTGACCATGGACACGAAGGGCAGCTGGGCGATCTCGTCGGTCAGTCTGGCCGCGTGGCTCAGCGACGCCACGTCGAACGTGGCGATCACCTCGGGTTCCCCGACGATCTCCGCCAGCCAGTACGAGTGGCCGAGGATGGAGTCCGCGATCTGCGACGCCCAGCCCGACGCCAACCGGACCCGGATGTACAGCGTGATCTCGCTGGGATCCACGGAGGGGTGGAGGACGGCGATGACGCTGACCCGGCCCGATTCCAGCAGGCTGTTCACCCGGGCCCGGGTGGTGGTTTCCGGGAGTCCGACCAGCTTCGAGATCGACCGGACGGTCGCCCGGCCATCGTTTCTCAGCGCGGCGACGATCAGGTCGTCAACGGCGTCGAGCACATCAGCCTCCCCTTGGTGACGTCCCGGGGAGTTTAGACGCGGCAGCTCGGCCCGGGATGAGCCCGAGTCGCCACACCTGTATACGGACCCACAAGAGCCCTCTTCCCCAGGCTCGCGGTTTCTGTCATAGTACAGCGACTTCGACAGGTATAGCCGACTCGAACGGAGGTGAAAGTGGTGATGAACGGGCCGGGCAGGCCGCATTCGTTCGAGGTCGCGGACATGGACGTCAGGGACCTCTGCCGAGCGCTGCCGAAGGTCGACGTGCACTGTCACCTCACCGGGTCGATCGATCGCGACACCGCCGTCGAGCTGGCGAGGCGCAACAGGTCGAGCACCAGCCGGTCGGCGATCGAGGCCGCGTACGACCTGGAGCAGTACGGCGGCGACGCGCGGGAGCAGGCCTTCTTCGATGCGCTGGCGGTGCTCGGTGCGCTCGTGCGGACACCCCGCGATCTCAGTGACGTCGTCCACGGGCTGGTGGCTCACGACGTGCGTGCCAGTAACCTCCGGTACCTCGAACTGTTCGTCAGTCCGACCGCGTTCGCCCATACCGGCATGTCGTTCACCCAGATCCAGGACGGGCTGATCGACGGCGCGAGAGCGGCCGAGGACGACTTCGGCGTGCGGACCAACTTCATCGCGTGCGTCATGCGCGACGAGCCCGTCTCGTACGCCGAAGAGATGCTCGACCAGCTGATCGCGCACCGGCGTGAGGAATTCATCGGTATCGGGCTTGACGGACCGGAATTCCTGGACGAACATCGCCCCATCCACTTCGCCGACGTCTACCGTCGAGCCCGTCGGCACGGCTTCAAGCGCACCGCGCATTACGTGCGGTACGGGGCCGCCGAATACTCGGTCTACACCGAGCTGCTGGACTGCGACCGAATAGACCACGGTTACCCCGTCATCGAGGACGAACCCGTCCTGCGACGTGCCGCCGAGTCGGGTATCCCGTTCACCGTCTGCCCGACCATCACTCGGGTTGTCGCAGGAGACGCCCTCCCCGAATACAGCCGGCCCGAGACTCATCCGATCGGCGCGATGCTGCGGGGCGGCGTCTGGATCGTTCCCGGGACCGACGACAAGTCGATGGTCCACACCGACATCGGAACCGAATACGGCGTCATCGCCGACTGGTACGGAATGAGCGCCGACGACGTCGTCCAGGCGTCGCTCGACGGCATCTCGGCGACCTGGCTCGACGAGAGCGACAAGGCATCGCTCCGGCGCGAGTTCGAGAAAGAGATCAATCGGCTGACGGCCCGTTAATCCATCATGAAACAGGTGCCCCCCAAGCACATCTGAAAAAGGAAGTGCCAGCTATGGCCAGAAACACCCGGGAAGGCGCACCGGTTTCGCGTCGCTCCGTCATCCGCCTCGGATCGGCCCTCACCGTCGGCGCACTCGTGCTGACGGCGTGTTCCGACACCGGCGGCGCGGAGAACACGGCATCCGGCGGCGGCCTCACCACCGTCACGTTCGCGCTCGACTATCTGCCGGGCGCCACGCACAACGGCCTCGCGTACGCCATGCAGAAGGGTCTGTTCGCGAAGGAAGGGATCAAGATCAAGATCCTGCCTGTCGGCACCACCCCTTCCGACGCTCTCATCGGAACAGGGCAGGCGCAGTTCGGCTTCACCTCCAGCTACGCATCGGCCCTGACGAACTTCGCCGCGGGGATGCCCGTGAAGTCGATCTTCTTGGCGATGCCGCACGACCCGTCCGTCATCTCCGTCCTCAAGTCCTCCGGCATCACCTCGCCCGCCGGGCTGGCGGGCAAGACCTACGGCGGGTACGGCACCCCCATGGAACTCGCGCTGATCAACGCGATGATCGCGAAGGCAGGGGGGCACGGCACGGTCAAGCAGGTCGTGCTGAGCGTCGGATCCATCGAGGCGCTGAAGGCCAAGAAGGTGGACGCGGCGAGCACCTGGCCCGACGACGACTACACGGCCGCCCAGGACGGAACCGAATTCACGAAGTTCCAGCCGACCGACTACGGCGTCGCGGAGAACTCCGGTGTTCTCGTCCTGGCCAACAACAGCTATGCCCAGAAGAATCCCAAAATCGCGAGCGGCCTCGCCAAGGCCCTGCGCGAGGGATATCAGGCCGCGATCGACGATCCCAAGGCCGCGAACGCGGCGCTCGTGGCCCAGTTCCCGAGCGTCAACCCGAAGTTGGTCGACTTCACCACACGCGTCCAGGCCAAGGACATGGTCAACTCCGACGGTCCGATCGGCACCCAGTCCGTCCAGAAGATGCAGGCCTACGCCGACTGGATGATCAAGCAGGAGACCCTGACGGGGGCGAACGGAAAGGCCCTCAAGAGCTTCGACGTGACGCCCTTCGTCACCAACACCTACCTTCCCAAGTAAAAGCCCGGAGCCTCATCTGCTGACGCTCGGAGCTCATCTCCGAAAAGGACGAACTCGATGTTCCGCCAGTCTTTCAATCGCGGCTGGACCGCGGGACCCGCCGAGACGAGCTTCGCCAGCGCCGTGGCGGGCGAGAACGACCAGGAAGTCACCCTGCCGCACGACGCCGTGCGTGATCTGGAACGCGGTGCCGCGGTTTCCGAGGGTGCCCACACGGGTTATTTTCCGGGTGGCTACTTCCACTACTCCAAGACCTTCGACGTACCCGAAGCGTTTCGCGACAAGAGCGTCTTCCTCGAATTCGAGGGCGTCTACCGGGACGCGGTCGTGTACATCAACGAGGAGTTCGTCGCCCAGCGGCCGAACGGATACAGCCGGTTCAATGTCCAGTGCGACCCGTATCTGCGTTACGGGCAGCCCAACTCGATCCGGGTGGAGGCCCGTGCGCACCTCGATTCGCGATGGTATTCGGGTGCCGGAATCCACCGCGACACACATCTGATCGTCGGCGACCCCGTCCACATCGCCCTCGACGGCGTCCGCATCACCACCCCACAGGCCGACGACGAACTCGCCGTGGTCGTCGTCGCGGTGACGGTGGTGAACGAGGAGCGCTTCACCAGGACGATGCGGGTGTCCACGAACATCGCCGACGCGGACGGGACCACGGTCGCCGAAGGCACCGCGCCTGTCACGCTGTTGCCGGGCACGAGCGCGTCGGCGCGGCTGCGTCTGCACGTCCCGCGGCCTGCCCTGTGGGACGTCGACTCTCCCAACAGGTACGTGGCGCGCACCGTCTTGAGTGACGCAAACGCCGACGCCGACGGCGAGGCCGTGGACGAGGAGCACACCACGTTCGGCATCCGCACCCTCCAGCTCGATCCGGCACACGGGCTGCGGATCAACGGCCGGACAGTGAAGCTGCGCGGCGCGTGCATCCACCACGACACGGGTCTGCTGGGCGCGGCCGCCATCTCCCGCGCGGAGGAACGCCGTATCGAGATCCTCAAGGCGGCGGGCTTCAACGCGGTACGCAGCGCGCACAATCCGCTCAGTGTCGCGGCGCTCGACGCCTGCGACCGGCTGGGGATGCTCGTCCTGGACGAGGCGTTCGACGCCTGGACCAAGCCCAAGCGGCCGTTCGACTACTCGCTGGCGTTTCCTGAGTGGTGGGAGCGGGATGTGGAGGCGATGGTCACGAAGGACTTCAACCATCCGAGCGTGATCATGTACTCCATCGGCAACGAGATCTTCGAGACGGGCAGTCCGGTCGGTTCGACCTGGGGACGCCGGCTCGCCGAGAAGGTGCGGGAGCTGGACGACACCCGGTTCGTCACCAACGCCGTGAACGGCCTGGTCGCCGTACCGGACGAACTGCCCTCCCTGGTCGTCGGTTCGACCGAGGGACCCACCGACATCAACTCCCTGATCACCGCGCTGGGCGAGAAGATCAACGAGTTCAGTGCGTCGCAGCTGGTCAGCGAGCGGACCGAGGAGTCCCACGCCGTACTCGACGTCTCCGGCATCAACTACGGCGACGCCAGGTACGTACCCGACAGCATCAGCTTTCCCAACCGGCTGATCCTCGGCACGGAGACCTTCCCGGGCCACATCGACGAGCTGTGGCGGCTGGTGAGCGAGAACAGCCACGTGCTGGGCGACTTCACCTGGACCGGCTGGGACTACCTCGGGGAGTCGGGGGTCGGCCGGACCGACTACCTGGACGACGGCCCAAAGGAGGACATGCTCGGCGGCATCCACGACGTGTTCCCGGCACTGACCGCCGGCTGCGGCGACATCGACATCACCGGTCACCGGCGTCCCATGTCGTACTACCGGGAGACCGTGTTCGGGCTGCGCGAGCAGCCGTACATCGCCGTGCACCGGCCGGAGTCCCACGGCCGCGCGATGTTCCAGACCCCGTGGTCGTGGGCGGACGCGGTCTCCAGCTGGAGTTGGGACGTCGAGGCGGGCTCACCGGTCACCGTCGACGTGTACAGCTCCGCCGACGAAGTGGAACTGCTTCTGGACAGTGCTCCGTTGGAGCGGGTGAAGGTCGGCGGGCACAAGGCCTGCATCGCACGGTTCGAGTCGGCCTACCAGCCCGGCGAACTGACGGCGGTCGCCTATCGGGCGGGTGTCGAGACGGGGCGGTGCGTACTGCGCAGTGCCGGTGCCGACCTGCGGCTGGCTGTCGCGGCGGACCGGTCCGAAATCGGCGCGGACGACAAGGACCTCGCTTACGTCTCGGTCGAACTCCACGACAGTGCAGGCAACCTGGCCAGTCACCGGGACCGTCAGGTCCGCGTGGACGTGACAGGGCCTGCTGTTCTGGCGGGGCTGGGCACCGGGCGGACGCACACCGAGGAGCGGTTCGACGCCGACACCTGCACCACCTTCGACGGCCGCGCCATGGCCGCCGTCCGGCCCACCGGTCCCGGCACCATCCATGTCCGCGTCCGCGCCGAGGGCTGCCCGGAGGCCACCGCCACCGTGCACGCCGTCGAGGCCTGACGCCACCACGCCCTCGCTCCAGTGCCGTCAGCAGACCAAGCAGACCAAGGAGTCTCATGCCGCTCGATCCCCATCTCGCCGACAAGGTGGCCCTGGTCGCCGACGTCACCCGGGAGGAAGCCCTCAACGCGGACGAGGCCCTCTGGGACAGGTTCACCAAGGTCTTCAGTGACAACCGTCCCTACGACCAGCCTGTCGTGGACGTGCGCGAGGTGGCCGTCGCCGGGTTCGAGGGGCTGCGCGTACGCGTGTACACGCCCTTGGCCGGCGTCCGCCCCGGGCGGCAGGCGTTCGTGTGGGCCCACGGCGGCGGTTTCGTCGCGGGCACCCTGGACGACCACGAGGCCGACACCGTCAGCCGGGACCTGTGCGCCCGCGCCGACGTGGTCGTCGTATCGGTCGACTATCCTCTCGCCAACGGCTCGACCGTCCGCTACCCCACCCTCCACCTCGCCCTCGCCGAGGCGTTCCGGTGGACGCTGCGCAACGCGGCCGAACTCGGCATCGACGCCGACACCGTGGTCCTCGGCGGCGCCTCCGCCGGCGGGAACCTCACCGTGGCCGCCACCATGGAACTCCGGGACAACGGCGAACGCACACCCACCCGTCTGCTCCTGGTGTACCCGGCCCTCAGCGCGACGTTCACGACCAGTGAGCCGCACGAGAAGCTGATGGCGGGAATTCCCCCGCTCTTCCGCTTCGAGCAGGAAGCCATCGGCAGCATCTTCCGCACCTACGCCGCCGGCGAGACCAACGCCCCCTACCTCTCGTTCGAGAACATGCCGTCCCTGGGCGAACTCCCGCCGATGCTCGTGGTGCTCAGCGAGTACGACGATCTGCGGCCCCCGGTCGAAGCCGTCCTGGACCGGGCCGAACAGGACGGCCTGCACGTCGAACGGTACTTCGCACCCGGCGTCGTCCACGGGCATCTCAGCATGCTGCCGCTCCTGCCCGAAACCCGCTCCACGTTGGACCGCATGGCCGCCTACCTGCGGCAGTGAACGACCCAAAGAGAGAGACACATGAGCCCACTGATCTTCGCGTCGTTCCAGGCGTTGAGCCCCAACGGAGTGATCGGCTCCAGCTGGCGGGACCCCTCGAACACCCAGATCGACTATCTGACGATCGAACACTGGACCGAACTCGCCAAGAAGCTGGAGTCGGGAGGGTTCGACTTCCTCTTCTTCGCCGACACGTTCGGCTACCCCACACTCGACGGCGAGCTCATCCCCTTCGCCGTGGAAGCGGGCTACAACGTCCCCATGGCAGACCCGATCACCATCGTGTCGGCGATCGCCGCGGCCACCTCCAAGCTGGGCGTCGTACTGACGAACAGCACGACGCACGAGAAGCCCGCCGCCCTCGCCCGGCGCTTCGCGACCCTCGACCACTTCACCAAGGGCCGCATCGGATGGAACATCGTCAGCGGCGGCGGCCAGTCCTCGTCCACGGCGCTCTTCGGCGAGCCGATGATCCCGCACGATGAGCGCTACCTACAGGCCGACGACTACCTGCAGATCTGTCTGCGGCTGTGGGAGGGGACGTGGGCCGACGACGCTCTTCGAGTGGACCGGGAATCGGGTGTCTACGCAGACCCGGACGGTGTCCGCCAGGTCTCCTACGAGGGCAACTACCTGCGGACCAAGGGCATCCTCAACGTCCCGCCGTCGCCGCAGCGCACACCGCTGCTCCTCCAGGCGGGCACCTCGTCGGCGGGCCGTGACTTCGCGGCGCACTACGCCGAGTGCGTCTTCGTGGGCGGTGGGGACCCTGCGGTCGTCGCCCGCAACATCACGGCCATCCGGGACCGGGCGGAGGAGATCGGCCGGCCACGGGAGTCGGTGAAGTTCCTCGTCGGCGCCGGCTTCGTGGTGGGCACCAGCCAAGCCGAGGCCCAACGTAAGTACGAGAACCTTCTCGGCTTCGCGACCCTGGAGCACGCGGCGGCGACGTTCGCCTGGTCGACCGGGGTCGACCTGCTCAAGTTCGACCTGGACAAGCCGCTTCCGGAGCTGCGCAGCGACATCGGCCAGACCTCCTTGGACCGTTTCCGGTCGCCGGACGGCAACGGCCCCACCGTGCGGGAGATTCTGGAGGACTACCGGCAGCACGGGATCAACGGCACCACTTTCGTCGGGACCCCGGAGACGGTCGCCGACGAGGTCGAGGCCTTCGTCGCTGCCACGGGTGCCGACGGGTTCCTCGTCCAGCAGCACATCACTCCCGGAACGCACGACGACTTCATCGAGCTGCTCAGGCCGGTACTGCTCAAGCGCGGTCTGATGCGGCCCACCCGTGAGGACGTCACGCTGCGGGAACAGCTTCTCGACGCGGGCCCTCGCGTGGCGGCGACCCACCCCGGGGCGCAGCTCAAGTTCAAGACGACAGCCGACGCTTAGGGGGAACAGTCGTGTCGATTCTTCATGAACCCTCCGATACGAAGCTGCTGCGGCGGACGTTCGGCGCGTACCCCTCGGGGGTGGCTGCCCTGGCCGCGACCGTCGACGACGAACCCATGGTGCTGGTCGCGTCCTCCTTCACGGTCGGCGTGAGCCTGGAGCCGCCGATGTGCCTGTTCGCGGTGCAGAACTCGTCGACGACCTGGCCGGTCCTGGCCCGCGCCGAGCGCCTGGGCGTCTCCGTCCTCGGGATCGACCACAGCGCACGGGTTCACCAACTGGCAGGCAAGGACAAGGCCGCACGGTTCCGCGGCATCGAGGTCACCGAGCTCGACTCCGGCGCCCTGCTCATCAACGGGTCACCCGTACTCCTGGAGTGCCGGGTCGTCCACGACTACGCGGCCGGAGACCACCGGGTCATCGTCCTCGAGGTGCTCGCCACGAACACGAACCCCGAGCAACTGCCGCTGGTCTTCCACAACTCGCAGTTCCACACGCCGGTGGCCGTCTGAGCCGCATCGGCACAACTCGGCGCAGCCCACAAAGGCGTGGGCCGCGTCTCAGCCACCGGACCGGCGACTCCTCCTGTTTGAGAGCTGCTTGAGCTACCTGAGCACGGGCACCTCCACATACGTCTTGCCGCCGAGGTGCACGGTGACGGCACCGGCCAGGTTGGTGGGGACGATACGAGGACTGTCGCCGCCGCCGATGGTGATGCGCAGTTTCTCTCCGGGCATGAACCGCCAGTGAGTCTGGCCGAGCGAGACCGTGTACTGCGTCGGCGTGCCAGGAGTGACGGGCTTGGCCTTCTCCAGGCCGTCCCGTAGTTGCGCCCGCAGGTATCCCGTTTCGATCGGCAGGACGCGGCCGTCCGGAAGGACGGTCTCCAGCTTGCTGACGAAGTACGTGTCCTGCGTGTCGATCGACGCGTTCAGGTGGAGCGTGACAGGGCCGGCGAGCGTGGTGTCCGCGGTGAAGGCCGGGAGGGTGAAGGTGGCGCGGTTGCTGGTGTAGCGGCCGTTGGACAGGGTGTTGATCTGTTCGGCCGAGGCCTGGTTCTGGCTCGGGTCGTAGGGCAGGGTTCCGGTGACGTCGGCCGATGGGCCGTCGGCCGGGTTGACCTGGTACCTGAATCCCGTGGACGCGGGGGCCTTCTTGACGAGCGCGCCGTCGGCCGTCGGGTACAGGCGCGGGCCCGATGGAGCCGCCGGGGGCCACTGACGGTAGCCGTGCCAACTGCCCGATGCCTTGACGGAGGTCGACGCGTAGCTGATCACGCGATCCGGCGGCAGCTGTGCCCCGGGGCGCTTGGCCAGCCAGTGGTCGAACCACTGCAGGACGACGGAGAACGAGATCGCGTTCGGGGAGTCGACGCCTTGCAGGGCCGGATCCAGCCCCGGGATCTGCAGGAACCCGCCGTGGACCCATGGCCCGTTGAGCAGCCAGGTCTGCCGGGGCCGCTGCTTGAGGGCGTCGAAGCCGCCGTTCTTGAAAATGTCGAAGTAGCCGCCGATATGCAGCGCCGGGACCTCGACGTCACGAAGCTTGTTGGTGGTCACCGCCTGCTTCCAGTACGCGTCGTACAGCGGGTGCTGCTGGAAGCTGCGCAGGGTGCCGGTGTGGTCGCCGGGGCTGAGGACCGGGCCGCTGTTGGCCCACCGGGTGCCGTTGGTCGAAGGCACTCCCCCGGGATACACCCACTCCGAGTAGATGTCGGTCGGGGAGACGATGGGGATGATGGCGCGCAGGTGCGGCGGCTTGAGCGCGGCGGCGCGGTAGGACGTGATGGAGCCGTAGCTCTGGCCCATCTGCCCCACGTCGCCTGTCGCGCCCGGCTGCCGTGCCAGCCACTCGATCAGGTCGTAGTTGTCGGTGGCCTCCTTGGGCTGGAACCACGAGGGGAAGGTGCCCGTCGAGTTGCCCGACCCCCGGACGTCGCAGTTCAGGACGTTGTAGCCGCGCTCGGCCAGGTAGGTGTTCGCCGGGTTGGCGCGGTACTTCTGGTACGGCGTGAAGTCGACCAGCAGGCTCGGGTGCTCGGCGCTGTCTGCGTCGCCGTCGTGGCCCGGCCGGTACAGGTAGCAGGCGAGGCGGGTGCCGTCGCGCATGGGCACTCGCACTTCGGAGGCGATGCTGTCGTACTGGGCCGGCCGGTCGTAGCCGAGCCAGTCGTGGACGGCCTTGGGGGCGGGCGAGTCGAGCAGGCCGGGTCTGCTCTCCTGGGCCGTGGCCGAGCCGGTCGCACCGGTGGAGTTCGCCGAGGACGAGGCGAATCCGGTCAGGGCCAGTGTGGTCGCCATGGCAGCGGCAGACAGTCCGCTCCTCCGTCGGCGGGGACGACGTGTCACAGCGTCACTTCCTTGGGACCAGCTGCGGGTACGAATTCCCGTACGTTAGTACCGCAATATGGACCGGTCAATGGTCGTGCTCCCCCTCGGACCGGCCGGCCGCACCGTCAGGCGGGGGTTTCCGTGGAGGCCTCCCGGCCGACCGGCAGAAGAACGAGGTCCAGGAAGTGGTCGAGCGGCGCGATGATGTCGAGGTCCTGGTTCAGCAGCCACTGCACCTGCAAACCGTGGAGCACGGCCAGGAACAGAGCGGCCGCGCTGTCCGGATCCAGGCCTTCCGGCAGTCGTCCCTCCGCCTCGCGTTCCCGCATGGCCTCGGCCGTGTGGGAACGCACTCGTTCGTGACGGTCGACGAAGTACGCGTGGGCGGGATGACCGGGGCGCGAGGCCGCGGCCGTCAGTTCCGCCCACAGACGCATCAACTCGGGCGCCCTTTGATGCTGGAGCAGCGTCTCCGTGAGATAGCGCCTCGGCGAGGACTGGCCGTCGACCTCGGCCAAGCTTCGTTCCCATTCCTCGTCGTCACGCTGCGCGAGGACCGCCGTGAGCACCTCGTCCTTGTTCTGGAAGTGGTGGAGAAGGCCGGCATGGGTGATGCCGGCCCGTTTCGCGATGTCGCGCAGCGAAGCGCCCTCATACCCGCGCTCGGCGAAGCTGTCGCGTGCCGCACGGATGATGTCCGCCCGCCGGGCCGCCGTCTTCGCGTACGGCCCGCGTTGCCTTGCCCGGTCCACGTCGCGTCCCCTCGATATCGGCCGCGCACACCGGTGGCGGTCGGGGTCGGGTCCTCACTGAAGATGCAGAGGCACCCTAGCGCTTCACCACCAAAACCTACCAGCTGGATGATTTTCGTCGAGAGCTCCCCGACGATGAGCGAGAGCGCCAGCAAGCCCCTGAACAGGCCTTTAACGACCACTGACACACAAAGACGCCAAGATCACGCCCCACCGAAAGGTAATGCTCTGGTCAAGAACGTTGCGCGACCCCTTCCCGTCCGCTCCCGCCAACGCCTACTTTCCACGAGCCAAATCCAACCACTTGGTAAGTGTTGCCGACGAGGCGCGTTCGAGACGCGCCGCGGCCGGCTCAGGCAGTCAGGTGCCACGCCCGTACCGGCGCGAAGCCACCGAACACGAGCCGTCCGGCAGGAGCCCCCGGGGACAAGCCGACCTCAGCCAGAACACCGGCCCCGGACCGCACGGGACAAAGGGAATCCATATGACTCGCATTCGATCCAACGACCCGCGACCGAGATTTCGAACGCTGTCCGCGGCGATCACGGCGGCGGCACTGCTGGCGTTGACAGCGTGCGGCGGAGCGTCGGAGGGCTCGTCGTCGCCCACTGCCGCGACGCTCTCCCTCGCCATCCAGAGCGGTCCGAACTCCCTCGATCCGGCCCAGCTCACCGACGGGCAGGGAGCCTACGTCTGGAGTGCCCTGTACGACACGCTGCTCAACACCGACAACAAGGGCGAGCTGAAGCCCAATGCGGCCGAGAGCTGGACGTACTCCGCCGACGGGCTGACCCTCACTCTGAAGCTGCACCAGGGGATGAGGTTCAGCTCGGGCGCGGCCGTGGACGCGACCGCGGTGAAGGCGACCCTGGAACGCACCGTGGCCACGCCCGGGTCGCAGCAGGGCCAGCTCGCCTCCGTCAAGTCGGTGGAGGCCCCCGACGCCACGACCGTCGTGATCCATCTCAAGCAGCGGGACGGCGCACTGCTGACCAGCCTGTCCATGGCAGCGGGTGTGATCGGCGACCCGAAGACGCTGGCCGACAAGAGCACCGCGCTCAACCCCGTCGGTTCGGGTCCCTACGTCCTCGACAAGTCGTCGGTGACCGGCACGACGTACGTGCTCAAGCGGCGGGACGACTACTGGAACGCGAAGGCCTACCCGTTCAAGACCGTGACGGTCAAGGTCATCCAGGACCCCACCGCCGCGTCCAACGCGCTGCAGGCCGGACAGATCAACGCCGGTCCGGCCTCCCCGGAGAACTCCGCCAAGCTCAAGGGGATGGGCTTCAAGATCTCGCCCCTCTATCCCACCGCGGTGGCGACCCTGGTTCTCGCCGACCGGGCGGGCAGCGTGCTCAAGCCGCTCGGGGACACGCGGGTGCGACAGGCCATCAACATGGCGTTCGACCGGCCGAAGATCGCCAAGCAACTGCTCAAGGGCGCCGCGCAGCCATCGCTACAGGTCTTCAACCCCAAGGGCTCGGTCTACGACGCCGCACTCGACAAGACCTACTCCTTCGACCCCGCGGCCGCGAAGAAGCTGCTGGCCGAGGCGGGGTATCCGAAGGGGTTCTCCGTCACGATGCCGGGCTTCGTCTACACCAAGGCGTTCGAGCCGACGGTCACGCAGGCGCTCGAAGACATCGGGATCAAGGTGAAGTGGACTCCGGTGCCCGCGCAGAACAACTTCTCGGCGATCTCCTCGAAGAAGTACCCGATGATCCTCTTCCTCGACGGGTTGAGCACCTCCGCGCGTGAGGCGGCCAACAACTTCTCCCCGGCCGGCTATCTCAACCCGTTCCACTCCACGGACCCCGAGCTCACCAAGCTGCTGGACAAGGCGCAGGGCGAGCTCGACGTGGCGAAGGCGGCGGGCGCCTACCAGAAGGTCAACGAGTTCGCCGTCAAGGACGCGTGGACCGCGCCGATCTCCTTCCTCGGCAACAGCTGGGCGACCAAGGGCGTCGTGTACATCGGCGACGGCTCCAACACCTTCAGCACCATCCGGGCGTTCGGCGTCTCCGGCTAGCCCGCGTGGGTTCCGGGCTCGCGGCGGGGCCACCGCCGCGAGCCCGGCACCCCCTCCCGTCGGTCCTGGTCCGAAGGAGCACCACCACCCATGATCTCCTACGTGTTGCGCCGGCTCGGCACGAGCCTGGTGCTCACCGTCCTCGTATCAATGATCACGTTCTTCCTCCTGAGCACGTCCTTCGACGGCATCGTACGAAGCATCCTCGGAACCGCCGCCACACCCGCGACGGTCGCGGCGAAGAAGGCCGAGATGGGCATGGACCGTCCAGTGATGGTTCAGTACTTCGACTGGCTGTTCCACACCGTCCAGGGCGACTTCGGCGTCTCGTACTTCACCAGTCAGCCCGTCGGAACGGCCGTCGCGGACCACTTCACCGTCACGCTGTCCGTCGTTGTCGTCGCCCTGTTCATCACCGCCGCCGTCAGCGTAGTCCTCGGTGTCCTCGCGGCATCGCGAGGCGGCGCGATCGACCGGTTCGCCCAGATCGCCTCGCTCTTCGGGTACATCGTGCCGAACCTGCTGATCGCGATCGGCCTCGTCGTCGTCTTCGCCGTCAAACTGGACTGGCTCCCGGCCACCGGCTACACACCCTTCGCCGAGAGCCCGGGCCGCTGGCTGGCCTCGATCACCATCCCGGTGATCGCTCTGATGATGGGCGGCATCGCGAACCTGTCCGCCCAGATCCGCGGCGCCATGATCGGCGAGCTGCGCAAGGACTACGTCCGCACCCTGCGCACCCGCGGCATCTCCACCCGGTCGATCGTGCTGCGGCACGCCTTGCGCAACGCCGCCGGACCGGCCTTCACCGTCCTGTCCCTGGAGTTCATCGCGATGCTCGGCGGCGCCCTCATCATCGAGAACGTCTTCGCACTGCCGGGAATCGGCAGCTTCTCCTTCAACGCGGCCCTCCAGGGAGACGTCCCGATCATCATGGGCATGTCCCTCTTCGGGGTCCTGTTCGTCGTGGGAATCAACCTGATCGTCGACATCATCAACGGCTGGCTCAACCCGAAGGCGAGGCAGCAGTGAGCGCCCACGACCTCGCGACCGCCACGGGGCCGAGCGCCCCGCAGCGCAGGTCGCCTCTGCGCAAGCTCCTCAAGGACCCGCAGGCCGTCGTCACGGGCTGCGTGCTGCTCATCATCGTGGTGCTCGGCGTACTGAGCCCCCTCCTCGTCTCGCACGGCCCGAACCAGGCCTCACTGGACGCGATCAACGCCGATCCGGGCAGCTCGGGCTACCCGCTCGGAGGCGACCAGAGCGGCCGCGACATCTTCTCCCGGCTGCTCCACTCCATCAACACCAGCATGATCGCCGGCCTGATCGGCACGAGCGTCTCCCTCGTCATCGGCGTCACGGCCGGGCTCGTCGGCGGATACTTCGGCCGCCGGGTGCGTACCGCCACCGACTGGGTGTTCAACCTCGTCATGACCTTCCCGGGCCTGCTCCTGCTGATCGTGCTGCTCCCCGTGACGGGCGGCGACTACCGGGCCACGATGCTGATCTTCGGCGTGCTGTCGTCCCCGGGTATCTTCCGGCTCGTGCGGGGCCTCGTCGTCGGGGTCAGGAACGAGTTGTTCGTGGACGCCGCCCGCGTCTCGGGCCTCACGGACCTGCGCATCCTCGGCCGGCATGTGCTGTTCGTGATCCGCGGACCGATCATCATCGCGACCGCGTTCCTGATGGGGTCGTCCATCAGCCTGCAGTCAGGCCTCGCGTTCCTCGGAATCGGGTCGAACACCGTACCCAGCTTCGGCCTGATGATCGGCGAAGGCTTCGTCAACATCTACGAGAAGCCCATGCAGTTCATCTGGCCCAGCCTCATGCTCGGCGTCATCAACGCGTCGTTCGTCCTGCTGGGCAACTCGCTGCGCGACGCACTGGACCGGGGCAGGCCCAAACCGGCCAAGATCACCACGCCCGCACGGCCCCGGCCCGTCAAGAGTGCCGACTCCGGCGCGGGCGCCGACTCCCCGGCCGCGCATCTGCTGACGGTGGCGGATCTCGCCATCGCCTACCCCACACCCTCGGGTGAACTGAGGGAGGTCGTGAGCGGCGTCTCGCTGAGCCTGGACGCGGGGGAGACCCTGGGCGTCGTCGGCGAGTCCGGGTCGGGCAAGACCCAGACCGCCTTCGCGCTCCTCGGCGTACTGCCGTCGGAGGCCGTCGTCACGCGCGGCTCGATCAAGCTCGACGGACGCGAACTCCTCGGCCTGAGCGAGGGCGAACTGCGCGAACTGCGCGGCACGTCCGTGGCATACGTACCGCAGGAACCCATGTCGAACCTCGACCCGTCCTTCACGGTGGGCTCGCAGCTCATGGAGGGACTGCGTGCCTCACAGCAGATGTCCCGGCAGGCCGCGCGCGCCCACGTGCTCGCCCTGCTGAACCGCGTGGGCATCCCCGATCCCCAGCGCACCTTCGACTCCTACCCGCACCAGATCTCCGGCGGAATGGCACAGCGCGTGCTCATCGCCGGCGCGGTGGCGAGCAGCCCGAAGCTGCTCATCGCCGACGAGCCGACGACCGCGCTCGACGTGACCGTCCAGGCGGAGATCCTGGACCTGCTGCGGGACCTGCAGAAGCAGCTGAACATGGCCGTGCTCCTGGTCACCCACAACTTCGGTGTGGTGGCGGACAGTTGCACCCGCGTCGCGGTCATGCAGCGGGGCGAGGTCGTCGAGGTCGGGGAGGCGCTGGACATCTTCCGGACGCCACGGCATCCGTACACCCGGATGCTCCTGAGTTCCATCCTCGATGAGAACAACCTGCGCACCGATCCCCCGGACGCCGTGGCCGCGGCCCTCGGTAAGGACGCCGCAGCCGGCACGACCGAGGTTCTGGAGGAGAAGGCATCATGACCACTCCCCTGCTCGATGTGAGCGACCTGCGCGTGGCCTACCCGGGGCGCGGCTTCCGGGCCCGCCCCGTGGAGATCCTGCACGGCGTGTCCTTGACGGCGCATCAGGGCGAGACCCTGGGCATCGTCGGCGAGTCCGGGTCCGGCAAGACGACCATCGGCCGTGCCGTGCTCGGCCTGGTGAAGCCGAGCGGTGGGCGCGTCCTGTTCGCGGGCGAGGACATCACCCATGTCGCGGGCAAGGAACGGCGTACCCTGGCGCGCGACATCCAGGTCGTGTTCCAGGACCCCTACACCTCGCTCAACCCCTCGCTCACCGTCGGTGACATCCTCAGCGAGCCGTTGGTGGTCCAGGGAGCGAAGTCGCGCGACGCGCGGGCGCGGGTACGCGAGCTGCTCGATCAGGTGGGGCTGCCGAAGGACGCGTCCGAGCGACTGCCGAACGAGTTCAGCGGCGGTCAGCGCCAGCGCGTCGCGATCGCCCGTGCGCTCGCCCCCGAGCCGAAGCTGATCGTCTGTGACGAGCCCGTCTCCGCGCTCGACCTGTCGACCCAGGCACGGGTACTCGACCTGTTCATCGACATCCAGCGGCGCACCGGGGTCGCGTACCTCTTCGTCTCGCACGACCTCGGGGTCGTACGGCACGTGAGCCACCGGGTGAGCGTGGTCTACCAGGGAGACATCGTCGAGACCGGTCCCGCCGGCCTCGTCACCTCCACCCCCGAGCACCCCTACACCCAGCGCCTGCTGCTCGCCGCCCCCGTGACGGATCCGGTCGAGCAGGCACGGCGGCGCACCGAACGGCGCCGCCTGGCCGAGGCGGGCGCCGGGACGGACACCGCGCAGGACGCGCGAGCCGGTGCGGCCTGACCACGTGCGGGCGCTAAGGGGCGATCGGTGTGCGCGGTCGCAGGCCACCGGCCCGGTAGACCGCGTCGACGACCCGCATCGTCGCCATCGCCTCCCACGCGTCCGTCAGGTTCGGGGCCCCGTCGGTCACGGCGTCGCGGAACGCCTCCAGCTGGAAGGAGTACGTCGTACGCGGGTCGCCCTGTTCCACGACGACGCCCGAGTCAGTCGTGAGGGTCAACTCGCCGTACAGGTAGGGGTGGTAGGGCATCCGCACGTGCAGGGTCCCCGCCGAACCGCCGACGCGGAGTTCGGCGGTGTGACCGCCGGTCCCCTCCATGCTCGCGACGACCTCGCCCGACACCCCTTGGGGGAAGGTCAGTTGGGCTGTGGTCGAGGCGTCGACACCGTCCACATCACGGATCTGAGCCCCCGTCACCTCCGGCTCGCCGAACAGGTGACGCAACAGCCGTACCGGGTAGCAGCCGAGATCCATCAGGGCGCCGCCGCCGAGGTCCCGCTGCCACCGTATGTCGGCGGTGTCGGCGTGCGGCACGCTGAACTCCGCCCGTGCCGTGCGGAGTTCACCGAGCACACCGGAGTCGACGAGCGCGGCCATCCGCGCCCACATCGGGTGGTACCGGGAGTGGAAGGCCTCCATCACGACGACTCCGCTCGACCCGGCGAGTTCCGCGATCGCCGCGGCCTCCTCGGCGTTCGCCGTGAACGGCTTCTCGCACAGGACATGCTTGCCGGCCTCGATGGCGCGGCGCGTCCAGTGTCCGTGCAGGGCGGCGGGCGTGGGGACGTACACGGCGTCGACGGCGGGGTCCTCGACGATCTCGTCGTACGAGGGGAGCACCCTCGGGATGCCGTGTTCGCCCGCGAACGCGACGGCCCGCTCGGTGTCCCGGGCGGCGACGGCCGTGACCTCGATGCCGTCGAGTGTCGCGGCGGGCTCCAGGAGGGCCGACTGCACGATGCGGGCGGCGCCGAGCACGCCGACGGTGACGCTCATCGGGCCAGTCCCGGGACGGCGGACACCAGGAAGGCATGGATGGCGGACTCCATCTTCACCGAGTCCCGGTCGAAGAGCCACTGGGCCTGGAGGCCGTTGATGAGGGCGAGTGTCATCGCGGCGAGGGTCTTCGGGTCCGCCGCCGAGCTCAGTTCGCCGCGTTCCGCGAGCGCTGTGTACGCGTCGGTGTAGAAGCGGCGGACGCTGCGATAGCGCTCCGCGAAGTACGTGTGCGCGGGGTGACCGGGAGAGGTCGCCTCGCCGGAGAGGACGCAATGCAACTCCATGATTCCCGGCTGCAGTTCGCTGTCCACGATGACGGTCAGCATGCCCCTGAGGGCCTCGACGGGGTGCTTCGCCGGGTCGATCGCGTCGGCCGACTCCAGGAACCGTGCGCTGCGTTCGTCACGCAGTTCCAGTACGGCGATGAGCAGGTCCTCCTTGCGCGCGAAGTGGTGCAGCAGCCCCGTGTGGCTGATGCCGGCGCGCTTCGCGATGTCCTTCATGGTGGCGCCGTAGAAGCCGGTCTCACCGAAGGCGTCCACGCAGGCCTCGAGGATCCGTCGGCGCACCTCCGCCGTCTTCGCGTACGGCCCACGGCCGCTGCTTGCGTTCATGCGCTCTCTCCTGCCGCCGAATACCCGGTAGTGAAAATAGTATCGCGATTCGAATTTCATGCTAGCGTGGAACTCTCGCCGCCGCTCCCCCTCTGCCGAGCCGCGGCCTCTTCTCCCGTCTCCAGTAAGGATCTCGACGGTGACTGAACTGATTCCCGGCTTCCTCTGGGGAGCGTCGACGGCCCCGCACCAGATCGAGGGCAACAACGTCAACAGCGACTGGTGGGCGCACGAGCCGCACATGCCCGGCATGGAGCGCAGCGGCGACGCGATCGACAGCTACCACCGGTACGCCGAGGACATGCGACTGCTGGCCGACGCGGGCCTCAACTCCTACCGGTTCGGCATCGAGTGGGCGCGCATCGAGCCGTACGAGGGACATGTCTCCCGGGCCGAACTCGCCCACTACCGGCGGATGATCGACACCGCCCTCGGCCTCGGCCTCACGCCGGTCGTCACCCTGCACCACTTCACCAATCCCCGCTGGTTCACCGAGGACGGCGGCTGGCTGGAGGACCGGGCCATCGACCGTTTCCGGTCCTACGTCGAGACGGCCACCCGGATCCTCGACGGCGTCGAGTGGGTCTGCACGATCAACGAGCCCAACATGCTCGCCCTGATGGCGATGATGGGCCAGGCACATAAGGAGGTGTCCGAAGACGACGCGGCCAAGTGGATGAGCCCCACCGTCGAGGGCGCCGCGCGCCCGGTGCTGCCCTCCCCCGATCCGACGATCGGGCGGCGGCTGGCAGTGGCGCACCAGGCGGCCCGCGAGATCCTCAAGGAACGCACCGATGCCAAGTCCGGCTGGACGGTGGCCTGTCAGGCCCTGACCCCGACCCCGGGCAACGAGGAGAAGCTGCGCGAGGTGCGGTACGTCCGTGAGGACCTGTATCTCGAAGCGGCCCGCGGCGACGACTTCATCGGTGTGCAGTCCTACTCCAGCCAGCCCGTCGACGCGGGCGGCATCGTCCCCCACCCCCAGGGCCCCGACACGACCCTCACCGGAAACGCGTACCGACCCGACTCGATCGGTATCGCCGTCCGGCATGCCTGGGAGACGACGGGCGGCGCCCCGATTCTCATCACCGAGAACGGCATCGCCACCGCCGACGACGCCCAGCGGATCGCCTACACCTCCGAAGCCCTGCGGCACCTGTTCGCGGCTGTCGACGACGGCATCGACGTACGCGGCTACCTCCACTGGAGCGCCCTCGACAACTACGAATGGGGCCACTGGGAGCCCACCTTCGGACTGATCGCCGTCGACCGCGAGACGTTCGAGCGGCACCCCAAGCCGAGCCTCGCCTGGCTGGGAGAAGTCGCCCTCAGCGGCGGCAAGGCACTGGAGGGATCGGCATGACGACGACCGAGAACACGACGGGCCCCTGGGACGCCTCCGGACTGCACTCCGTGGGCCGGCTGCCGATGCGCGCACTGCGCCGGACGCCCGATCTGGAGCTCGACGGCACCTGGGACTTCCAGCTGCTGCCGTCCCCCACGGCGCCGCTCGGCCTGAACTGGAAGAAGACCCAGGTCCCGAGCCTGTGGACGATGCACGAGGACCTCGCGGACGGGGACGTGCCGCACTACACGAACGTGCCGATGCCGTTCGAGGAGGTGCCCCCGCAGGTTCCCGCGCACAATCCGACGGGCGTCTACCGCCGGGTGATCCAGTTGTCGCCCGTTCCCGGGCGCCGCACCGTCCTGCATGTGGGCGCCGCCTCGGGCCTGCTGCGCGTGGTCGTCAACGACCGCCCGGTGGGCAGCAGTTCGGACTCGCACCTGGCGGCCGAGTTCGACATCACCGACGCCGTCGTCCCGGGGACCAACCGGATCGACCTCCGGGTCGCCAAGTGGTCCGCCGCCAGTTATCTGGAGGACCAGGACCACTGGTGGCAGTCGGGACTGACCCGCCCGGTCTTCCTCTACACCGTGCCGGACATCGCCCTGGCCGACGTGTCCGCCGTCGCCGACTACGACCCGGAGACCGGGCGCGGCGACCTTCAGGTGACCGTGTCCACGTCGGGTCTGGACCACCTCTACGACACCGGTGGCTGGTCGGTGCGGATCGACGTGCTCGACCGGTCGATCAGGCTGCCCGTCTCCGCCCGCCTCGGTACCCGCACCCTCCCGCTGCCGTCCCTGGACCGGTCGGTGCGCCCCGAACCGCTGCTGCCCGACGACTTCATGGACCTGCTCAGCATCAACGCGGCGGGCGCGCCCGTCCCGCCGGAGTTCCGTGCGATCCCCGCGACGATGACCAGGCTCCCGGAGCCGGCGGCGCCCGCCGGCCAGGCGGCTCTCTCCCTCTCCGACCTCGATGTCACGCCCTGGTCTGCGGAGGTGCCCCACCTCGAAGACCTCGTGGTCCAGCTCGTGTCACCGGACGGGAAGGTCGCCGACGAGGCCCGTGTCCGCATCGGCTTCCGCCGGGTGCGCGTCGAGGGCCGCGACCTCCTGGTCAACGGCAAGCGGGTCCTGATCCAGGGCGTCGCGCGGCACGACGTCGACCCGAAGACCGGGCGTGTCATGTCCCGCGAACGGCACCTGGCGGAGCTGTCCCTGCTCAAGCGGTTCAACGTGAACGCGATCCGCACCTCGCACTACCCGAACGACCCGCAGGTCCTCGACCTGTGCGACGAGATCGGGTTCTACGTCGTCGACGAGGCGGACGTCGAGGGCCACGCCTTCGCCTCCACGATCGCCGACGACCCCACCTACCTGACCCCGATCATCGAGCGCATCTCCCGGATGGTGCTGCGCGACCGCAACCACCCGTCGGTGATCTCCTGGTCGCTGGGCAACGAGACCGGCGACGGTTCGGCGCACGACGCGGCCACCGCCTGGATCCGGCGCTTCGACCCCACCCGGCCCGTGCACTACGAGGGCTCGATCTCCACCGACTGGCACGCCGGGCACGCCGTGACCGACATCCTCTGCCCGATGTACCCGTCCCTGGCCAGCCTCACCGGCTACTCCGCCGACCCGCGCGCCGACCGTCCGCTGATCACTTGCGAGTACGCGTTCTCCATGGGCAACGGCACCGGCGGGCTCTCCGACTACTGGGAGCTCTTCGAGTCGCTGCCCGGACTCCAGGGCGGCTTCATCTGGCAGTTCATGGACCACTCCCTGGACCGGGACGGCGACGGGAAGCTGCGCTACGGCGGCGACTTCGGCGACGAGACCCACAACGGGCCGATGCTCGTCAACGGCGTGGTGTTCCCCGACCTCACCCCGAAGCCGGCGCTGTTCGAGGCGCGCGGCCTGTTCAGCCCGATCCGTACCGTCTCGGACGCCGAGGAGGCCCGGGCCGGAACGCTCCGGATCCGCAACCGCCAGTCGTTCGCGGACCTCGGCGCGTACACGCTGGAACTGCGCCTCGAGACCCCGGCCGGTCCGGCCGGCGCCGTGGCCGTGCCCACCCCGGAGGTGACCGCGGGCGCCGAGGGCACGATCGAGATCCCCGCCGCACTGCGGGAGTTGCTCGCCGCCGAACCGGCCGCGCCGGCGCTGACACTGACCGTGCGGACCCGCGAGGACGCCCTGTGGGCGCCGGCGGGCACCGAGGTCGCGGCCGAGCAGGTCACCTTCCCGCAGGCACCCGCACCGCTTCCCGCCGCCCCGGCACAGCCGGCCGCGCTGCCCGTCGACGCCGAGGGCAACCTGAGCCACCCGCTGCTGCGCCGCTCCCCGCAGCTCAGCCTGTGGCGGGCGCTGACCTGCCACGACAAGTCGTTCTCGCTCGACAACCGGTTCGTCCGCTCCGGCTTCTTCAAGCTGACGCCTGCCGACGTCGAGGTCAAGGAGACCGGCGACGGGGCCGTGGTCACCACCCGCTACGTGGCCGCCTTCGGCGACGAGATCGTGCATCGGCGGACGATCACCGCGCTCGCCGACGGCGACTGGGTCCTCGCCGAGCAGGTGACGCTGCCCGAGGGCACGCGTGACGGGCTGCGCGTCGGCATGGAGTTCGAACTCGTCGACGGGTTCCAGGACGCGGGCTGGACCGGTCTCGGCCCGTGGGAGAACTACCCCGACCGGCGGGCCTCGGCCCTGCTCGGCTCCTGGGAGAGCCCCATCGACGATCTGGCCGTGCCCTACCTCCTCCCGCAGGAGAACGGCACCCGCGGCGAGGTCACCGCACTCACCCTGACCGGCCCCGCCGGCACGGTCCGCACCGCCCACCCGACCGCGCTCCACATGAACGTTGGCCGGTACGAGGTGAGCGAGATCGAGGCGGCCGAGCACTGGTGGGAGCTCCCGCCGAGCGACAGGACAGTGGTGCACCTCGACATCGCACACCGCGGCCTCGGCACGGCGGTCCTCGGCCCCGACACCCACCCGCGCCACCGGCTCACCGGCAGCGAGTACGCGTGGGAGTGGCGCCTGACGCTCGAGAACGCCGACTGACGGCACCCGACGTCTGTGCGCCGGCGAACACTCGCCCGGCCCAACAACACCGTGTAGGAGAACCCTCGATGCTCAAGCCCCGCTCCACCGCCACCCGCGAGCTGGTGAATCTCGACGGGATCTGGCGGTTCGCCGTCGCCCGGGATTCCGCCCCCGAGCCATGGGCCGGCCCGCTCGACACCCGGCTGGAGGCACCTGTACCGGCCAGCTACAACGACCTGTTCACCGACAGCGCGATCCGCGACCACGTCGGCTGGGTGTGGTACCAGCGTTCGGTGCGGGTGCCGCGCGGCTGGGCGGGCGAGCGGGTCGTGCTGCGGGTCGACGCCGCCACGCACGAGGGGAAGGTGTACGTCGATGACGTGCTGGTCGCCCAGCACGTGGGCGGTTACACGCCGTTCGAGGCGGACATCACCGAACACGTCCGCCCCGGCGGGGAGTTCCGGCTCACCATCGGCGTCAACAACGAGCTGACGAGTGTCACGATGCCGCCGGGCACGATCACCGTCTCTGCGGACGGCCGGCGCAAGCAGACGTACCTGCACGACTTCTACAACTACGCGGGGCTCGCCCGCTCGGTGTGGCTGTACAGCAAGCCCGCGGTCCACGTCGACGACGTCACCGTCGTGACGGGCCTCGACGGCGCGACCGGGACGGTCGACTACTCGGTCGAGACGAACGCGCCTGCCACGGTCCGGGTGCGCGCGCTCGACGCCCGCGGCACCGAAGTCGCCGCCGCGGAGGGGCCGAACGGTACCCTGCGGATCGACGACGTGACACTGTGGCGGCCGGGTTCCGCGTACCTCTACGAGCTCGTCGTCGATGTCCTGGACGGTGACGGCGAGGTCGTGGACACCTTCGCCGAGCCGTTCGGGGTGCGCACGGTCGAGGTGCGCGGCACCCAGTTCCTCATCAACGGGGAGCCGTTCTACTTCACCGGCTTCGGCAGGCACGAGGACACTCCCGTGCGCGGCAAGGGTCACGACGACGCCTATCTCGTGCACGACTTCCAGCTCATGGAGTGGATCGGTGCCAACTCCTTCCGTACCTCGCACTATCCGTACGCCGAGGAGGTCATGGAGTTCGCCGACCGGCACGGCATCGTCGTCATCGACGAGACCGCGGCCGTCGGCCTCAACCTGGCCGTGGAGGCAGGGCTTTTGGGTACCCCGCCCCGGGCCACGTTCTCCGACGACACGTTCAACGACGAAACGCGCGCGGCGCACGCCCAGGCGATCCGGGAGCTGATCGCCCGCGACAAGAACCATCCCAGCGTCGTGATGTGGTGCATCGCCAACGAGCCGTCCTCCAACGAGGAGGGCGCCCGCGAGTACTTCGAGCCGCTGGTCGAGCTGACCCGCAAGCTCGACCCCACACGTCCGGTGACCTACGCGGCGGTGATGTTCGCGACGCACGAGAACGACCTCATCGCCGACCTCTTCGACGTCCTGTGCATCAACCGCTACTACGGCTGGTACATCGCCACCGGCGACCTGGCCACCGCGGAGATGTACCTGGAGGGCGATCTGCGCGGCTGGGCCGAGAAGTTCGGCAAGCCGATCATGGTGAGCGAGTACGGGGCGGACACGCTGCCGGGGCTGCACTCGATATGGGACGCGCCCTGGACCGAGGAGTACCAGCTCGCCTACCTGGAGGCGAACCACCGCGCCTTCGACCGCATCGATGCCTTCATCGGCGAACACGTGTGGAACTTCGCCGACTTCCAGACCACGAACGGCATCCACCGGGTCGGCGGCAACAAGAAGGGAATCTTCACCCGCGAACGGCACCCCAAGGCGGCGGCCCACGCGTTGCGGCAGCGGTGGCTGCCGCTCGGCGGGCGCAAGCCGTCGGGCACCGTCGAGTAGCGCCCGGGCGCGAGACGGCACGGCCCACTGACAGCCACCCACTCCGGGAGGAACCCTTCATGAACGCCTCCGACTTCACCGGCCGCAGTGTCATCGTCACCGGAGCGGGCTCCGGCATCGGCAGGGCCACCGCGCTGGCCTTCGCCGGCCGGGGCGCCGGGATCGTGGTGGCCGACCTCGACGCCAAGGCCGCCGACGAAGCCAGAGCCGAGATCGAGAACAGCGGCGGTACTGCCGTCGCAGTCGTCGGCGACCTCAGCGAGCAGCCGGTCGTCGACAAGGTCGTCACCACCGCGATCGACACCTTCGGCTCCATCGACGTGCTGGTCAACAACGCCGGGATCATGGACAGCATGTCCGCGGTGGCCGACGTGACCGACGCGGAGTGGGAACGCCTGATACGGGTCAACCTGACCGCCCCGTTCCTGCTCACCCGGGCCGTCCTCCCCCACATGCTGGGCGCCGGGCGCGGCGCGATCGTCTTCACCGCCTCCGAGGCCGCACTGCGCGGCAGCAGTGCGGGAGCCGCGTACACCACCGCCAAGCACGGCATCGCGGGCCTGACCAAGTCCCTCGCCGTCACCTACCGTCACCACGGCATCCGCACCAACGCGATCGCCCCCGGCGCGACCCTCACCGGCATCCGGCTCGACATCGACCCGGACGCGCCCGGCCCGCAGGCACTCATGCCCTACATGGGCAACGCCGGCCAACCGGCCGCCGCCGAGACCCAGGCCGCCGCCATCCTGTTCCTCGCCTCCGACGCGGCCTCGAACATCAACGGCGCCGTCCTGCCCGTGGACGGCGGCTGGTCCGCCGTCTGACCGGCTCGAGGACCTGCGTGAACGCGTACGCCCATCACCCCGCACTCCACGGACAGCAGGGAGGCCCCATGCGCACCTCTCACAAGCCGCCCGCCCCCACAACCCCGGTCCCGGACGGGCTCGGATTCGACCCGGACGCCCTGCGCGCCAAGTACCGGGCGGAGCGCGACCGCCGGATCCGCCCCGACGGCAACAGGCAGTACCGGCGCCTCGGCGGCGAGCCGAGCAGGTACGCCCAAGGCCCTTACGCGGAGCCCGGGTTCACCCGTGAACCCCTGCACGACGGGGTCGAGGTGGCCGTCGTCGGCGACGACTTCGGCGGCACGTGGTACTGGAACCGCTATCCGGGGGTCCAGTGCGACATCGAGTCGTACGTCTATCTGCCGCTGCTCGAAGAGGTCGGCCACATCCCGGAGTGGCGGTACGCGCCGGGCGAGGAGATCCGGCAGCACGCGCGGGCCATCGGCCGGCACTTCGACCTCTACCGCGACGCCTGCTTCCGCCATGTGGTGGTGTCGAGCGGCACGCTCAGTCTGCCCAAGCTGCCCGGCATCCCCGGTACCGAGACCTTCCAGGGGCACATGTTCCACACGAGCCGCTGGGACTACGCCTACACGGGCGGTGACGCGAACGGCGATCTCCACGGGCTCGCCGACAAGCGCGTGGCCGTCATCGGCACCGGCGCGACCGCCATCCGGATCGTGCCCCATCTCGGGTGCGACGCACGGCAGTTGTACGTGTTCCAGCGCACGCCGTCCTCGGTCGACGTGCGCGGCAACCGCCGTACGGACCCCGCGTGGGCCGAGTCCCTCACCCCCGGCTGGCAGCGGCATCGCCGGGACAGCTTCCTCACGCTCGTCAGCGGCGGCCAGGCGGAGGAGGACCTGATCCAGGACGGCTGGACCGCCTCCGCCCGGCTGCTGCAGAACCTCGTTCCGACCGACAGCTACAACCACCTCCCGGCCGATGAGCACGAACGCCTGGGCGAACTGGCCGACTTCCAGAAGATGAACGAGCTGCGCGCCCGCGTGGACGCCCTCGTCGACGACCCGGCCACGGCCGAGGCGCTGAAGCCCTGGTACCGCTACATGTGCAGGCGGCCCCCGTTCAGCGACACCTACTTACAGACCTTCAACCGGCCGAACGTCACGCGCGTCACCTTCCCCGAGCGTCGCCGCGGTCCTCGCCGAGGCCCACAAGCGCCAGGCCCCGTACGTCGGGCCGAGCGCGGAGGCCGAGGCCGCCTGGGTCGCCACGATCCACGGGAAGGCGACCGGCCTGCACACGTTCCAGGCCGAGTGCACCCCCGGCTACTACAACAACGAGGGCAGGCCCAGGCAATGGACGAGGTCGTCGGATGACGCACCCCAGCCGATTCGACGGCACCGGCCGACAGCGGCCGACGAGCGACCGCCGGCATCCCGCCGGACGGCGGTACGCCCGAACTGTTCGCGCGGGACGTGCACGACCCGGTGGCGGTGCGCTTCGACCGGGGAGGGACCTTGGCCGTCCTCTCGCGCGGCATCGCCGGCATCGTCACCCGATCGGTCGTCACCTCCGGTGTCGCGGGCCTGGACAACGCGGCCTTCGACGCGGAGAACCGCATGTTCGAACTGTTCACCGTCGAGGTCGATCACCGGTGGCTGCGGGCGATCTCGCTCACCACCGGGGAGAGCCGGATCGAGGCGGAGAACCTCGCCGTCGGCCTGCCCCCGGGAATCGTCCCGCCCCGCCCCGCGACAGCGCCGGGTCCCCCCGGTCCCCCGCGCCAGTTCGCCGGACTGGCCGTGGGCCCGGACGGCTCCCTGCTCGTCTCGGCCAACAGAGAGGGAACCGTGCTGCGGCTCACCTTCCCCCGACGGGACAACCGATCGCCTGCTGAGGAGGCATGGAAATGACGCGCAACCGCTTCCGCGGGGGTGCCACAGCACCGTACGAAGACCCGTCCCTCCCCATGGAGGAGCGCGTCGAGGACCTCCTCGGCCGCCTGACCCTGGAGGAGAAGGCCGGACTGATGTTCCACAGCCAGGCCGTCATGGGGCCCGGCGGCGAGTTCATCGACGACCCCGAGCGGATGCAGTGGGGCCAGTTGGTGCGTGACATGGTCGAGAACCGGCACATGAACCACTTCAACCTGGTCGGCGGCGCCGAACCCGAGGAGATCGCGGCCTGGCACAACCAGGTCCAGAAGATCGCCCTGTCCACGCGCCTCGGCATCCCTGTGACCCTCTCCAGCGACCCGCGCCACCACTTCACCGAGAACTGGGCCATGTCGACGCAGGCACGGGGCTTCGCCCAGTTCCCGGAGACGACCGGCCTGGCCGCGATCGGCGACGAGGAGACGGTGCGGGCCTTCGCGAACCTGGTGCGGCGCGAGTACCTCGCGGTCGGCATCCGGGTGGCCCTCCACCCGCAGCTCGACCTGGCCACCGAACCGCGCTGGGCCCGGACCAGCGGCACCTTCGGCGAGAGCGCGGACCTCACCGGCCGGCTGGGGGCCGCCTACATCAAGGGCCTGCAGGGCGACGCCCTCGGCCCGCACTCGGTCGCGGCGATGACCAAGCACTTCCCCGGGGGCGGACCGCAGAAGGACGGCGAGGACCCGCACTTCCCCCACGGACGCGAACAGGTCTACCCCGGCGGCATGTTCGACCACCACCTCGCGCCCTTCCTCAAGGCCCTGGAGGCCGGCACCTCGCAGATGATGCCCTACTACGGCATGCCGGTGGACACGGACATGGAAGCCGTCGGCTTCGGCTTCAACAAGGGCGTGATCACGGGACTGCTGCGCGAGAGACTCGGCTTCGACGGCATCGTGTGCACCGACTGGAGCCTGGTCAACGACACCGTCTACGGCGAGGCGCGGGCCTGGGGAGTCGAACAACTCACCTCGTCGGAACGGACGTTGAAGGTCATCGAGGCCGGCTGCGACCAGTTCGGTGGCGAGTCCTCCCCCGACCTGGTCGTCGAGCTGGTGCGCACGGGCCAGGTGACCGAGGAACGGATCGACACCTCCGTACGGCGTCTGCTGCGCGAGAAGTTCGTCCTCGGCCTGTTCGAGAACCCGTTCGTGGACGTCGACGCCGCCGCGTCGGTGGTGGGCACCGCGGAGGCGGTCCGGGCCGGACGGATCGCGCAGAGCCGGTCGGTCACGCTGCTCAAGAACACCGGCACCCTGCTTCCGCTCGCCGAGGGCACCCGTGTGTACGTCGAGGGCGTCGACCCCGGGACCGCCGCCGGGTACAGCACCGTCGTGGCCACCCCCGAGGAGGCGGACGTCGCGATCCTGCGGCTCAGCACCCCGTACGACAAACGCACCGGCCCACTGGAGACCTATTTCCACGCGGGCAGGCTCGCCTTCGACGCGGACGAACTCGCCCCCGTCCTCGACGTGTGCGCCAAGGTGCCCACCGTCGTCGACATCTATCTGGAACGCCCCGCCGTGATCCCGGAGATCGCCGAGGTCTCGGCCGCCCTGGTCGGCACTTACGGCGCGGGGGACGGACCGCTGCTCGACGTGCTCTTCGGGCGGCGGGCCCCCGAGGGCCGGCTGCCGTTCCAGCTGCCCCGCTCGATGGCCGACGTCGAACGTCAGCGCCCCGACATGCCGAGTGACGGAACGGGCCCCGTGTTCGAGTTCGGTCACGGACTCACCTACTGACCCCGTGGAAGGAGCGCCCCACCCGTGTCGATCCTGCCTTCGAGGGCCCACAGTACGATGAGGCATGACGTCGTACCCGAACAGTTCGTCCCCGGTGGGGAGTGCCGTTGCCGCACGGACCGGTCGGCGTGCGGCCGGTGCCGGGCGCAAGCGCCTCGACGACGACCGGCGGGACGAGCTGCTCGGACGGCTGCGGGCGATCGTCCTGGCGGAAGGGTTCGCCGGGCTGACCGTCGACACGCTCGCCGCCCGGCTGCAGTGCTCGAAGTCCACGCTGTACGCGATCTCCTCCAACCGCCACCACCTCGTGGCGACCGCTCTCAAGAGCTTCTTCCACGAGGCGGCGGAGCGGGTGGAGAAAGAGGTCGCCGAGGTCACGGACCCGGCACAGCAGATCGCCACGTATCTCGCGGCCGTGGGCCACCAGATGCGGCGTATGTCGGTCGCCTGCTACGAGGACATGCTCGACGACGACCTGACCCGGGAGATCTACACCGTCAACTCGCTGGCCGCGACGAGCAGGGTGCGCGGGATGATCCACGCGGGTGTGGAGTCGGGAGACTTCCGCACGGTGCACGCCGAGTTCGTCAGCCAGGCCGTGGGACTGCTGATCGACGGCATCCACAGCCGTGAGCTGCTCGTCTCGACCGGGCTGTCCTCGGGGGATGCCTTCGTCGAGCTGAGCGACCTCGTCCTCGGGGCGGTCTCCAAGACCGCTCGCTGACCGGCGGGCGGCGCCTCCACGACGCCGCACACACACTCATCAGGGTCGTCGCTGTTCACACCCTTGATGAATACTTCAGCGAGTACTAACGTACGCGAAATCGTACCCACATCGAAGGTCGCTTCGCCGTTCCGTTATGAGGCAAACGATGGCCCTCTCCGATCCCCGCCCAGCTCCCGGATCACCCGCCGACCCACTCGACCGGGTCCATGAGCTGGTCACCCTCTACAGCGACCCGCACGCGAGCGTCGCCCGCCTGCTCTGCGACGGGCATCCGTCCGACGCCGTCGCCTACACCGTCGTCGAGCCGGACCTGTCGGCCACCGTGCTCACGTACGGGCGGCTGAGGACGGAGTCCGAGCGGTTCGCCGCCGCCCTGGCCGGCCTCGGTGTCGGACCGGGCGACCGGGTCGCGACGCTGATGGGCAAGAGCGTCGACTATCTCGTCGCGCTGCTCGCGACCTGGCGGCTCGGCGCGGTGACGGTGCCGCTGTTCACCGCCTTCGCACCCCCGGCAATCGCGCTGCGGCTGCTGGCGAGCGATGCCAAGGTCGTCATCTGCGACGACACGCAGCGGTCCAAGCTCGACCCGGGTGAGGACATCCCGGCGGACGCGAAGTGGCAGGTCGTCGTCAGCGGAAGCGCGGGCAGGGACGGTGATCTCGGCTTCGCCGAGCTGCTGGCCGCGCACGAGCCCGGGTACCCCGCCGCCGCCCTGGGCTCAGACGCGCCGCTCGTGCACATCTTCACGTCCGGCACGACGGGCCGCCCCAAGGGCGTCGTCGTTCCCACCGCGGCGATCGCCGGCTGCCGCCTCTACGCCGAGTACGGCTGCGGCGTGAGAGAGGACGACGTCTTCTGGAACGCGGCCGACCCCGGCTGGGCCTACGGGCTCTATTTCGGCGTCATCGCCTCGCTGAGTCTGGGGGTGCCCGGCGTCCTGCTGCACGCCGGGTTCTCGGCGGAGCTCACCTGGCGGGTGATGGACGAGTTCAAGGTCACCAACTTCACCGCCGCGCCCACCGTCTACCGGTCGCTGCGCGCCTCCGGCGTCCCGGTGCCGGACGGGCTGGTGCTGCGCTGCGCGTCCAGTGCGGGCGAACCCCTGACACCCGAGGTCAACGCGTGGGCCGAGGAAGCGTTCGGTATCCAGGTGCACGACCACTACGGGCAGACCGAGGCGGGCATGCTGGTCAACAACCACCAGCTCCCGGCGCTGCGCCGACCGGTGCGCCCCGGCTCGATGGGGCACCCGATGCCCGGGTGGAGCCTGCGCGTCCTGCACGAGGACCGCGACGACATCGCGCCCGTCGGCACCGTCGGCCGGATCGCCGCCGACCTCACCGCCAGCCCCCTGGCCTGGTTCCACGGGTACGAGGGTGATCCGGCGAAGAGCGCGGAGAAGTTCAGCGCCGACGGCCGCTGGTACTACACCGGTGACGTCGGGCGGGTGGACGAGGAGGGCTACTTCCACTTCTCGTCCCGGGACGACGACGTGATCATCATGGCCGGCTACCGCATCGGCCCGTTCGAGGTCGAGTCGGTCCTGGTCACCCACCCCGCGGTGGCCGAGTGCGCGGTCGTCGCCGCACCCGACGAGGTCCGCGGCGAGGTCCTGGAGGCCTTCGTCGTCCTCCAGGACGGAGCGGAGGCCTCCGACCGACTGGCCACCGAACTCCAGCAGTTGGTGAAGAAGCGCTTCGCCGCCCACGCCTACCCCCGCACGGTGCACTTCGTCGACCTGCTGCCGAAGACGCCCAGCGGAAAGATCCAGCGATACGTCCTGCGCCGGCAGCGCCAGACCGACCCGAAGGCCCACTCGTGACCTCTGCGGTACTCACCGAACAGACCGGCACCGTCCGCCGGCTCCGGCTCAACCGGCCCGAGAGCCGGAACTCGATCAACCCGGACCTGATCCGCGCCCTCGACGGCGCCGTCGCCGACGCGATGCACGACCCGGACACCGAGGCCGTCGTGATCTCCGGCAACGGGCCGAGCTTCTGCGCCGGAGCCGATCTGCGCCACCTGCTGGAGCTGGCCCGTACGGGCGGGGACCCGCTGGCGTTCCTCGGCCTGGTCTCGGAGTGCTTCACCCGGCTGGAGACGGCACCGAAGCCCGTCATCGCCGCCGTGCACGGCCATGTGGTCGCCGGCGGACTGGAGTTGGCGCTCGCGTGCGACGCGGTCGTGGCCCGGGAGGGCACGGTCATCGGCGACGGACACATCCGCAACGGCCTGCTGCCCGGCGCCGGTTCGAGCGTACGGCTGCCCCGCAAGGTCGGTGAGCCCCTGGCCCGGCGGCTGATGCTCACCGGTGAACTGCTGCCGGCCGAACAGTTCGTGCCCAGCGGTTTCGTCCAGGCCGTCACCGGGGCCGAGGAGTTCGAGGCGACGGTCACGTCCGTCGCCCGGTCCTTCACCCAACTGCCGCCCGGACACGCTCGGCTGAAGCAGCTGCTCGCCGATCCGAACGTGCCCGAGGCCCTGCTGCGGGAACTCGACGTGTTCGCCGAGCACTGGCGCGAGCAGGACATCGCAGCCAAGCTCACCCGTTTCTTCGACCAGCGAGCCGTGAGGTAGCACCGTGCAGCGCTATACAGACCGAGTCGTGTCGATCACCGGCGCCGGACAGGGACTGGGCCGTGCCATGGCCCTGCGGTTCGCCGCGGAGGGCGCCCGGTTGGCGTTGTGCGACGTCAACGAGGCCTCGGTGAAGGAGACAGCCGAGGAGTGCGGCGGTGACGTCCGTACGTCGGTCGTGGACGTGGCCGACGCCGGGCAGGTCGACGCGTGGGTCGCCGGCACGATCGCGTCCTTCGGCCGGGCGGACGTCCTGGTGAACAACGCCGGGGTCATCCGGGACAACCGGCTGGAGCGGATGACCGACGACGAGTGGAACGCCGTCGTCGATGTCAGCCTGCGGGGCATGTTCCACTGCTGCCGAGCCGTCTTCCCGCACATGAAGCAGCAGGGCTACGGCCGGATCCTGTCCTTCTCCTCCATGTCCTGGCGCGGCAACTTCGGACAGGTCAACTACGCCGCCGCGAAGGCCGGTGTGGTGGGCATGGCCCGCACGATCGCTCTCGAGGGCGCCCCGCACGGCGTGACGTCGAACGCGATCGCGCCCGGCCTCATCGACACCCCGATGCTGGCCTCGATGAACGAGGCCGGCCGCGCGAAGCTCGCCTCCCGGGTGCCCATGAAGCACATCGGCGACCCGACGGACATCGCCGAGGCCGCGGCCTACCTGTGCTCGGAGGCGGCCCGGTACGTGACGGGCGTGGTCCTCGACGTGGACGGCGGAATCAGCATCGGCAGCGCCCTGCGCTGACACACCACGGATCGACGGGAAGGGCACGACAACATGGCTGACACCGCTGAACTCACAGTAGAGAACGACGTGATGGTCCCGATGCGCGACGGCGTCCGGCTGCGTACGGACATCTTCCGACCGGCCGGGCCGGGTCCCTACCCGGTGCTGCTCCAGCGTTACCCGTACACCCCCCGCGACGGGATCTCGGCGATGTTCGCGCAGATCATCGCCCGGCAGGGCTACGCCGTGATCGTGCAGAGCTGCCGCGGCCGGTACGGCTCCGAGGGTGAGTTCTATCCCTTCGTACCGGATGTGGAGGACGGCTACGACGCCGTCGAGTGGGCGGCGGCCCAGCCGTGGTCGAACGGCAAGGTGGGCATGTGGGGCATGTCCTACAGCGGCTTCTCGCAGTGGGCCGCCGCCATCGCCCGGCCGCCGCACCTGGTCGCGCTCGCCCCGTTCACGTGCAGCTGGGACTGGGGCGAGAGCGCGTGGTACTACGCGCCCGGCGTGCTCCATCTCGGCCTCGCACTGAGCTGGAGCGGCCTCATGACCACGGAGGAGGCCGACCGCCGGGGCGTTCCCTCGCCGCTGCCCGGCTTCGCCGCCGCCGGCGCGATCATGGACAGCAGGGGCCTCGGCGACCCGGCGAAGCTCGCCGAGATGGCCCGGCTGGAGGTGGAGGCCACCTACAGCATGCTCGATCGCCGCCCGCTGCGGGACGTCGAGGAACTGCGGGAGCTCGCGCCGTGGTTCCGCGACCACTGCGACCACGACGACCGCGACGACCCGTACTGGGAGCAGATCAGCGCCGCCGCCCACGCCGACGACATCGACCTGCCGATCTTCCACCTGGGCGGCTGGTACGACTTCTTCGCCAAGGGCAACCTGGACGCCTACACCGCGCTGGCGCGGACCCGCGAGGGACAGCGTCTGCTCGTCGGTCCGTGGAACCACAACTGCGTCCAGCAGCGGCCCGACGCCGACGCGAACGCCGGATACTTCGTCGACTTCAGCCCCGAAGCGCCGGTCATGCGGTTCTTCGCCCACCATCTCAAGGGCGAACTGCCCACCTACGAGGCGCAGGAACCGCCGGTCCGGCTGTACGTGATGGGTGACAACGTCTGGCGCGAGGAGCAGGAATGGCCCCTGGCCCGGACCGAGTGGACCCCGTACCACCTGCACTGCGCCGACGGTGACCGCAGCCTGTCGACCCTGCCGCCGTCCGACGAGCAGCCCGACGAGTACGTGTACGACCCGAGCGACCCCGTGCCCGGCTCGCTCCGGACCGGCGCGGCGTACAACGACCCGGTGGACCTCGACGCCGTCGCCCTGCGGTCCGACGTGCTCGTCTACACCACCCGCGCGCTGGAGGCCGAGGTGGAGGTCACCGGTCCGGTGGCGCTGGAGCTGTGGGCGTCGTCGTCCGTGGAGAACACCGACTTCACCGCGAGGCTCGTCGACGTCTTCCCCGACGGCGCCGCCGTCACCGTCTGCCAGGGCGTCGTCCGGACGGGACACGGCGTGGCGGAGCCCCGGACGCCCGGAACGGCGTACCGCTACGAGATCAGCCTCTGGTCGACGAGCACGGTCTTCAAGGCCGGGCACCGCATCCGGCTCGACATCTCCTCCAGCGAGTTCCCCACGTACGACCTCAACCCGAACACGGGCGAGCGCATCACCCACGCCACCTCGGACAGGACAGTGCCGGCCACCCAGCGCGTCTTCCACGACGAGCTGCACCCCTCGTGCCTGATCCTCCCGATCATCCCTCGCTGACGAACCGTCAAGGAGCGCCATGGAACCCGTGATTCCCGCAAGTCTGCGCCGTTCCCCGGACGACGGCTCGGCGACGTTCGCCCCGTACGGCACCCACGTGCCCTCCCTCGACACGTACGACTACGTCGAGGAGGAATGGATCGCCACCGGTGAGGAGGACGGCCACACCTACGCGACGACCGTGCTCGTACGACGGCCCCGGGACCGGGCGCGCTTCAGCGGCACCGTGGTCGCCGAGCCGCTGCATGTCCACGGCATCGCGCCGATCTGGATCTACAGCGGCCCCTACATCCTGCGGTCGGGCCACGCGTGGGTGGAGATCACCGCGCAGAAGACCACGCTGGACCTGCATGTGAAGGCGTCCAACCCGCAGCGCTACGAGTCCCTGCACATAGAAGGGCCCGACAGCGCGGACTTCGACCTGAACGTGAACCTGGGAGACCGCGAGCATTCGAAGACGTTCTTCGCCGAGCTGGTACGCCGGAACCGGGCGACGAGCACGATCCTCGCCCAGGTCGGCGCCGCCCTCCGATCGCCCGAGGGACCGTTCGCGGGCACCGAGCCGGCCCAGGTGGTCCTCGCCGGGCACTCGCAGACCGGCTGGGTGACCACCAGCTTCATCGACGACACCCACGACGTGCTGCGCCTCGCCGACGGCTCGCCCGTCTACGACGGCTTCTTCCCCTCGGGCTTCCCCCTCGACCCCTTCCACGACGTCGACGTACCGGTCGTGCAGGTCATGAGCGACGGAGACGTCTCCGTCCCCTCCTACTCGTTCGTCCCCGGCTACGAGGGCCGCCAGTACCGTCGCGACGACAGCGACAAGCCCGGCGACCGCTTCCGCCTCTACGAACTCGCCGGTATCCCCCACATGGGCACCCGTCACGCGCCCTACGACGACGCGTCGCTGTGGAAGGCGAACTTCCCGGACGACGACGTCACCTTCGGCCCGAAGATGAACAGCCTGCCCCACTTCGAACTCTTCAACATGGGCCTGCACCACCTGGTCGAGTGGGTGGCGAACGGCACCGTGCCGCCCCGCGCCGACCGCCTGGAGGTCGGCCCGGACGGCTACTTCGCCCAGGACGAGCACGGCAACACCCGGGGCGGGGTACGCAGCGCCCAGCTGGACGTACCGCACTCCACGTACCGGCCCAACCCGACCAACCCGGACGGCACTCCGAGCTATCTGACGGTCGGCAGCGACGAGCCGTTCGACGCGGGGAAGCTGCGGGAGCTGTACGGGAACTCGTCCGCGTACGTCGAGCGCTTCGACAGCCGGCTGGACGAACTCGTCGCCGAGGGCTGGCTCCTCGCGGAGGACACCGACGACATGCGGCGCGAGGCGCGGCAGATCGAGATCCCGTAGCGGAAACCGGTCGGCGGCGGACGGTGCGCCCGTTCCCGCCGCCGGACTCGCCGGCTGACTGGTCAGCTTCTCGCCCTCGACGTCGACATGAGGCAGCGTCCGGACCACGAACGCGTCGAGCAGGACGCCGCCCGCCAGGGCCAGACCCATGCCCTTCGTGACCTGCACGTCGACGAAGACGAAGGAGCCGAAGACGACCACCAGCCGTCCACCATGGCCGTGACCGGGCTCTTGCCGCGCGAGTACTCCTCGCGCATCCGGGAGACGAGGAAGACCTCGTAGTCCATGGCGAGGCCGAACAGGATGCCCATGATGGCGAGGAACGGGATCCGTCAACCGGATGCTGGATCACATCCACGCCGCCCTCGACGCCGACGACGCCTCGAGAGAACGGCTGCGCCAGTTCGTAGGGGACGCCTCCCACGAACTGCGCGCCCCCCTGCAGTCGATCCGCGGCTACGGCGAGCTCTGGACGATCCGGCCGACCTCGAACCCGGGGACCTGCCAACTACGCGGAGTCGTCGCCAACTTGCTGGCCAATACTGCGTGTCGCCCACGAGGGTCCGGGCATCCCTTCCGAGGCGCTCCCCCACGTCCTCGACCGCTTCTACCGCGTCGACAAGAGCAGAAGCCGCGCCCGCGGCGGCAGCGGCCTCGGGCTCTCCATCGTCGCGGCCATCGCCGACCTGCACGGCGGCACCCTCCACATCGACAGCCCATCGGGCAGAGGAACCCTGATCGAGGTGACTCTTCCCGTCCTGTGAGCGTCGCTCGCCCCGGACACGACCTAGGCGCGCATCGTGGTACCGCCGTCGACGGACAGGATCTGACCGGTGATCCACTCCGACAGGTCGGACAGCAGGAACGCCACGGTGGCACCGATGTCCTGGGGCTTGCCATGACGCGGCGCCGGCGTCCCCGTGAGGATCATGTCGCGGAAGTCCTCGGGCAGGTTCAGCTTCGTCTGCTCCGTCAGCACCAGACCCGGCGCGACACCGTTGGCGCGTATGCCGTCCTTGCCGTACTTGCGCGCGACGTGCCGGGTGAGCGCCCCGACCCCCGCCTTCGTCACCGAGTACGCGACCTTGTCCGCCATCCCGGCGTAGGCGGCGCCGGACAGGGTGTTCACCACGGAGCCGCCACCGCTCGCGATCATGTGGGGCAGGGCGTGCTTGAGGGTCAGCAGATAGCCCGTCAGATTGACGTCGATCGTGCGCTGCCAGGCGGCCAGGTCGATGTCCACCGCGTTCGTGTCCTTGGCGACCTCGTCCGGATGGATGTTGGCGGCCACGTTGAAGAGTCCGTCGATCCGCCCGTACTCCTTCATCGCCCGGTCTGTCTGGCTCTTGACCTGGTCCTCGTCCGAGATGTCGACGACCATGGCGATGCCTTCTCCCCCGGCGTCCCGGGCAACCTGCAGCGTGGCCTCGGCCGAGGCCTCGACGACGTCGCTCACCACGATCGCGGCACCGCCGCCCCCCAGGAACCTTGCCGTAGCGGTGGCGAGCCCGCCCGCGCCGGCGAGGACGACGACCTTGTTCTTGAGGCCTTCCATCAGCAATCTCCTTCAGGTTGGGCGCCACGACCTCAGGCTGGGCGCCACGACCCAAGAAACGTACATGCGTGTACGGATAATGACCAGTAGTCTGCGGTGCATGTCAGACGACGTTCGGCGCCCGAAGCGGCGCGACGGGGCCCGCAACCGGGAGCGGCTGCTGGCAGCCGCTCGTCAGGCGTTCGCCGAGCACGGGCCCGACGTGGCCTTCGAGGAGATCGCCCGCGCCGCCGAGGTCAGCCGGACCACGCTCTACCGCAACTTCGCCACCCGTGAGGAACTCGCGGCGACGGTCTTCGAGGACAACGTCGCGCGCATCGAGCGCCACGCCGCCGAGCTCGGCGAGCGACGGGACGGCATCGTGCGCCTCTTCGACTTCGTGCTCGCCATGCAGCGAGACAACCGGAGCCTCGCGCACGTCCTGTCCGGCGCGGACATCGAGTGGCTGACGGGTCTGTCCGCCCGGACCGTGGCGGCGTTCCGGTCCCACCTCGAACGGGGCCGCGAGGCGGGGCTCGTCCATCCGGACGTCGACGTCCAGGACATGATGCTGGCCTTCCCCATGGCGGCCGGAGCCATGGCGGACAACGACGTCGTGCACCGCGAACAGCTGAACGACCGCGTCCACGCCATGCTCCAGCGGGCCCTCTTCACCGACCGGGCGCGACCCGACTGACGGTCGGGCCCCTCGACACCGGCGGATCGGATCATCTGGACCGCGAGGTGATCGACGTCTCGGTCGTGGGCAACTGCGGAATCCAGTGAAGCGACCGCCGGTCAGCCGAGTTCGTCGCCGTCCCGGTCGGCTCCCGCCAGCACCAGCACGGCCGTTCCCGCCACGATCGTCGAGCCGGCCATGGCCACGGCCATGGGGACGGCGGTGTTCTCTCCCCCCAGTCCGACCAGCGGGGAGACCGTGGCGGCCAGACCGAACTGCAGAGCCCCGACGATCGCCGATGCGCTCCCCGCCGCCTGCGGGGCCCGGGCGACGGCGAGCGCCGTGGCGTTGGCCGCGATCAGACCGAGCGACGACACCGTCACGAAGACCAGCGGGACGGCGACGTCGCGGACGAGCGGTCCGGTGGCGGCGAGCAGGCACAGCATCGTGGCGCACACCGCCATGACGACGAGGCCGACGCGCAGCAGGAGACGGGCGCCGAAACGCGGGACGATCCTCCGGTTGAGGGCGCTGGTGGCGGTGAATCCGATGGCGTTGACGGCCAGGATCACGGCGTAGGTCCGGATCGAGAGGCCGAAGACGTTCTGGTAGACGAACGGAGACGCCGCGAGGTAGCTGAACAGGGTGCCGAACCCGAAGGCGAAGGCGAAGGCGTAACCGAGGAACGGGCGGTCGGCGAGGAGGGTGCCGGTGCGGCGGAGGGTGGTGGCGAGCCCTCCGCCGCTCCGCCGGTCGTGCGGCAGAGTCTCGGGGACCAGGAGGAGCGCGCCGAGGAACGTCAGGGCCGCCAGCCCCGCGAGGACAAGGAAGATCCCGCGCCAGCCGACGGCACCGACCAGTGCTCCGCCGATCAGCGGGGCGACGACCGGTGCCACGCCGGCCGTCATCATCAACAGTCCGTACGCCCGGGCCGCCCTCGCCCCGCGGGCCCGGTCACCGACCACGGCGCGGGCGATGACGATGCCGGCGGCGCCGCTGACGCCGTGCACGAAACGGGCCGCGACGAGCAGTCCGGCGGAGGGCGCCGCGGCGCAGAGCAGCCCCGCGAGCACGCTCACCGCGGTCCCGGCCAGCAGCGGCCGACGCCGGCCCCAGCGGTCCGACAGCGGCCCGATGACCAACTGCCCGACGGCCAGGCCGGTCATGAACGCGGTCAGCGTCAGCTGGACGCTGGTGGCCGAGGCATGCAGGTCACGCGCCATGCGCGGAAACGCCGACAGATACATGTCGATGGCCAGCGGGGAGACTCCGTAGGCCCCGGCCAGCGCCAGCAGCATCGCGGCCGGCAGGTCCGTTCCGTGTTCCACGGACGCGGTACGACGGTTGAGTCGTTCGGACCGTGCCCGCCTCGCGCGCATGGCCGTCACGCGGAGTCGGCCGCCGGCCGCGCGTGCCCGTTCCGCAGGGAGTCCAGCAGCCTCGGTGATGCCTGGAGTGCCGTTCGCTGCATCAGGTCGACGACGCCGCGCGTGCCGCCCATCTCCGATCCCCCGCCGGCCCGGCCCGGGCCCCCGTGGCGCAGGGCGGGGAGCGGGGATCCGTGCCCGGTGGTCTGCGCCATGTTCGTGGAGTCCAGCAGGTGGAGCCGCCCGTGCCAGGGGGCCGCCTCCCGGACGAAGGCGGTCGTCCAGGCGAGGTCGTCGCCGACCACGGAAGCGGCGAGGCTGCCTCGGCCGCGCGCGATCAGGTCCGTGGCGTGGGCGGTGTCGCGGTACGCCAGCACGGTGGCGGCCGGTCCGAAGGGTTCGACCTCGTGGGGTGCGGAGGCGTCCGGGTCCGCGGAGATCAACAGCGTGTCCAGGAAGGCGCCCTGCTCCGGGTCGGCGTCCACCACACGCACCTTGCCCGGGTCTCCGTACACGAAGCGGCCGGACTCGGCGATGGCGCGCACTGCCCGACGTACGTCGTCGCGCTGCTCCAGGCTGACGACCGCCCCCATCCGGACGCCCTCCGCAGCGGGGTTGCCGATGGTCACCCCGGCCAGCCCGGCCGAGATCGCGTCCAGGGCGGCGAGTTCGTGCTCGCGGGGGACGAGGACCCGGCGGATCGCGGTGCACTTCTGGCCCGCCTTGACCGTCATCTCGGTGATGACCTCGCGGACGAACGCCTCGAACAGCGGGGATCCGGGCTCGACGTCCGGCGCGAGGACGATGGCGTTGACGGAGTCGGCCTCCGCGTTGAACCGGACGGAGCGGGCCACCAGGTCGGGGTGGGTGCGCAGGGTCGCGGCGGTGGCGGCCGAGCCGGTGAAGGAGAGCACGTCCTGTTCGTGGAGCAGCTCGAGCGCCGTGCGCACCGAGCCCACGACCATCTGCAGGGCACCGGGCGGCAGGACTCCGGCCTCGGCCACGATCCGTACGAGGTGTTCCGTGAGGTACGCGGTGGGTGTGGCCGGCTTCACCACGCTCGGCATACCGGCCAGCACCGCCTGCGCCAGTTTCTCCAGCGGGGCCCAGACAGGGAAGTTGAAGGCGTTCACCTGGAGCATCAGGCCCGGCGAGGGGGTGACGAGGTGGACGCCGAGGAAGTCCTCACCGCGCGCGAGGCGTTCGGCGGGTCCCTCCAACAGGTAGGGGGCGTCCGGGAGTTCGGCCCTGGCCCGGGCGGCGTAGTCGCGCAGGACGCGGACGCCGCCGTCGACGTCGTAGCGGGCGTCCGTCAGGGTCGCTCCGGCGCGGGCCGACAGGGCGTAGAGCTCCTCGCGGCGGGCACGGACGGCGGCGGCGACCGCGTCCAGGAGGTCTGCTCGCTGCGGGAAGGTGAGGTCACGCAGGGTGGGACCGCCGACGTGTCGCGCGTGGGCGAACGCCCCGGCGACGTCGAGCCCTTCGGAGGAGACGTGGCAGACCGTCTCGCCGGTGACCGCGTCGCGTACGGTGACCGCCGACGCGGGCCCGGCCGTGGGGGTGACCCAGGTGTCCTGCAGAAAACTCTGGAGCATGGGATGCGGCTGCTTTCGTCGAGGGCGGATGGGCGCCAGGGCGGATGGGAGCGAGGGCGGGACGGGAAGGTCCGGGCACGTTCGGTCCACGGAATGGAGGCTCGGGACTGTCAGTCCACGGGGTGGTGGCCCCAGATGTCGGCGGTGTAGGTGCGGCTCACCCAGGTGCTCTCGTCGACCTGCACCCCGCCCGCGCCGATCTCGATGCCGAAGCCGGCGGGCGACTTCATGTAGAAGGAGAACATCCCGTCGTTGGCGTGCTTGCCGAGCGTCGCCATGAGCTCGACGTCGTGCTCGCGCGTCCGGTCCAGGGCCCGGCCGACCTCCTCCGGGCTGGTCACCTCGCACAGGATGTGATGGGTGCCCTCGTTCTTGTACGACCTGATGAAGGCGATGCTGTGGTGGCGGGGGTTGCAGCCCAGGAAGTAGAAGGTGCCCCAGGGGTAGTCGGCGGTGTCGCTCAGCCGGAAGCCCAGGATCTCGCAGTAGAAGTCCACCGCCTCCTGGACGTGCGGCGTCTTCATCACGACGTGCCCGAGGCCCTGTTCGCCGGTCACGAAGTCGACGCCCAGCGGTGAGACGAACTGGCTCGGGGCGAGGCGCCGGCCGCAGAACAGCTCGGTGCGGATGCCGAGGGGGCCGGTGAAGTGCACCATCCGGGCCACCTGACGGTCCCGGCACTCCTCGTCCGTACCGGCACTCACGTCGACCCCGGCCTCCTTGAGGCGCACGGTCATCGCGTCGATCGCGGCCGGGTCGCGGACCTCCCAGCCGATGACCGTCACACCGCCGGTCTCCGCCTCGGTCAGCCACATGCGGAACGGGTGCTGGTCCATCCGCAGGCGGTGGCGTGCGAAGTCATCGTCCGCGGCGGAGCCGCTGTCGGCCGCAGCCCCCGGCTCGACCGCGAGGCCTATCACTGTCCGGGCGTACTCGGCCCATGCATCCGGATCGGGCGCACCGATGCCCACATACCCAAGGCTCTGGATCGTCATGACGAGGACGATATTTGTCAGACCCTTGACGGTCAAGGGTCGTACGAATACGTTGACGCCATCGAGCCGAGGAGGTCTCCGATGTCGGGAGAAGTGCCCGAGAAGGCCCGCCTGCAGCCCGTCGACGAGGGCGAGCTGCACGAGAAGACACTGGCGTCACTCGCGCCGTACCGCGATCAGGACGGCCGGATCTTCACGATCTGGGCGACCCTCGCCCACCACGAGGACGCCCTGCGCCGCTTCATCGTCTTCGGCAACCACGTGCTGGGGAAGAACACCCTGCCGCTGCCGTCCCGGGAGCTGATGATCCTGCGGATCGCCGCCCGGGCGCGGGCCGCGTACGAGTGGGACCAGCACGTCCGGATCGCCCGTCGCGCCGGGCTCACCGACGACACGATCCTGGCCGCCGCCACCGGCGACTGGCACGGGCTGGCCGAGCTCGACCGGGTGCTGCTCACTGCCACCGACTCGCTCCTGGACCGCCAGGGCGTCGACGACGAGCTGTGGGACCGGCTGACGGCCCACCTGAGCACCGAGCAGGTCATCGACGTCCTCTACACCGTCGGCCAGTACCTGACCATCGCCACCGTCATCAACACCCTCGGGGTCCAGGTCGAGGGCGACCTCGCACTCCCCCTGCCCGAACCGACCGAGAAGAAGGAAGAAGCCGCATGAAGCTCGCCAACCTCGCCGGCCGCCCGGTCGTCGTGCGCGACGACCTCGCCCTCGACATCGCGGACGCCAGCAAGGGAGCGATCGAGCCGCGCCTTGAGGTGCTCTCCGACCTCTCGCTCCAGGACGAACTGCGCGCCCTCGCCGAGCGGGCCGAGGAGGCGGACTGGAAGCCGTTCGAGCCGCGTGACCTGGGCAGGGTGGCCAGGCCGTACAAGGCGATCGGGGTCGCCCTCAACTACCGCGCGCACGCCGAGGAGTCCAACCTGCCCGTGCCGGACGAGCCGTCGGTGTTCGCCAAGTTCGCCTCGTCCGTCGTGGGACCGTACGACGCCGTCGTGGTGGAGCCGCAGTACGACAAGGTCGACTACGAGGCCGAGCTCGTCGTGGTCATGGGACGGACCGGCAAGAACATCACCGAGGCCGAGGCATGGTCCTACGTGGCGGGTGTCACAGCAGGTCAGGACATCAGCGACCGCAAGGAACAGTGGCGCAAACCCATCAACCAGTTCACACTGCCGAAGTCGTACGACACCTTCAGCCCGATCGGCCCGTACCTGGTGACGGTCGACGAGTTCGAGGACCCGGACGACATCGAGGTGGCCGGGTGGGTCGACGACCTGGAGGTGCAGCGGGGCCGTACCTCGGACCTCATCTTCAGCGTGCCCGAGCTGATCGCCTGGCTGTCGAAGCGGGTGACGTTCGAGCCCGGCGACCTGATCTTCACCGGCACCCCGGCCGGCTGCGGTGTCCGCCGCACTCCTCGGCTGTACCTGACCGAGGGTAAGGTCCTGCGCACCGAGGTCACGGGCGTCGGCACTATGGTCAACCCGGTCGTCGGCGGCTGACTGCGGTCCGGTCGGACCAGAGAGGGCGGAAGATCGTGACGGACACCGTTGGAGAAGCGGAAGCCACGCGTCTGCGCCGGACCCGGGAGTTCTCGGAGCTGCTGCGCCACCACCATCGCGAGCTGGGCACGACCGATCCCCGGGATCTCGACGCGATCGAGATGGTCACCGACCTCACCCGTCTCGAAGCCCGGCTGACCAAGGACTTCGAGAAGCACGTCCACCGGCCGCTCGGTCTGACCTGGGCGGGCTTCCGCATCCTGAACGCCCTGTGGGCCTACGACGGTCTCGCCCAGCAGGACATCGGCCGGGTCTCCGGGTCCACGCGCGCCAGCATCTCCAGCGCGCTGACCACCCTGGAGAACCGCGGCCTCGTCACCCGGCGTCGCGTGGAGACCGACCGTCGCCAGCTGATCGTCGAGCTCACCGACGAGGGCCGCGAGACGCTGCGCAAGGCCATCGAGGCCCAGACCCTGCGGGAACGGGCGTGGACCGCCATCCTGCGCGACGACCAGCTGAGTGAGCTTGTTCACCTGCTGCGAACCCTGGTCAATCAGGAGACCCCGGCCGCAGACTGACCGGCACATACTGACCGCTCACACCCGAACTCACCGCGAACCCCCACATACCAACCGCACGCAGACGCGAGTCCATGCGGGTTGCGACATCCGCAAAATCATCAGGACTCTTACTGTCACACCTCTAACCTCCCAGTCGTTCCTCAGCAGGGTTTCTCAAAGGAGAGAATCATGGTCCGTCGTGTCGTCACCGGTGTCAGCCCGAGCGGCAAGCCCGTGATCGTCAGTGACGGCGAGCCGCCGCGCACCCGCCAGTACACCCACACCCCCGGCTTCGCCCGGTCCGTGGTGTGGAACACGGCGGCGCCCGCCGTTCCGTCGGCCGACCCGACGGAGTCCCTGAAGACGTTCGTTCCCGCCCCCGGCGAGACGATAGCCCTGACCGTCACCTTCCCGCCGACCAGTGTCTACGCCGACCCGGCCTGGGACCCGGCGGCCGCCGCCGGCGAACAGCTGGCGGCCACCCCGGGTCTGGCGGAGCTGTTCGAGCCCGACAACCCCGGCATGCACACCACCCCCACCGTCGACTACGGCGTCGTCCTGACCGGCGAGATCGTCCTCGACCTCGACGGCGGCGAGGTCGCCACGCTGGGGCCCGGCGACCTCATCGTGCAGAACGGCACCCGGCACGCTTGGCGCAACCCCGGCACCGAGCCCGCCACGGTCTTCTTCGTCCTGATCGGCGCCGGCGGCACCACATGAGCGCGCTGACGACCGCCGCCCCGGGTGCGCCCGTCGTCGAGCTCGATCTCGCCGAGCTGCGCGACGACCCGTACCCGGCCTACGCGGAGCTGCGCCGCACCGCACCGCTGGCGTGGGTGCCTTCGGTCGGACGGCATCTGCTGACCCGGTACGAGGACATCGTCCACGCGGAGAAGCTACCGGAGGTGTTCAGCTCCCGCGAGGAGGGTTCGCTGCTGCTGCGCACCGTCGGCCCCAATCTGCTCCGTGAGGACGACCCGGAGCACCGGCGGCTGCGGGCCGCGGCCGAGCCGCCGACCCGCCCCCGCCAGGTCCGCGACCTGTGGGCCGAGACCTTCGAGCGCAACGCGCACGACCTGCTCGACCGGATCTCCGGGCGCGGCGGGGGCGACCTGATCGGCGACTTCGCCGAGCCGCTCGCGGCGGCCAACCTGGCCGTGGTCCTGGGGCTGCGCAACGCGAGCGCCGACGACATCTCCGGCTGGTCGCGGGCGATGATGGCCGCGAACGGCAACTACGCCGACGACCCGGACATCTGGCTGCGTGCCGAGCAGGCCACCCGGGCCATCGAGGACGCGGTGGCCGAGATGGCCAAGGCCGTCCGCCGCGAGCCCGACGGCTCGGTGGTCTCCTCCATGGTCCACGCGGCCGACCCGGTGGAGCTGACCGAGATCCAGAACAACATCAAGGTCATCATCGGCGGCGGCGTCAACGAACCGCGCGACGTCTTCGGGGTCGGTGCCCAGGCACTGCTGCAACGCCCTGACGTACTGGAGCGGGTCGTGGCCGATCCGGGGCTCTGGAAGCGGGTCTTCGAGGAGACCGCGCGCTGGATCTCCCCGATCGGCATGTATCCGCGCCAGCTCACCCAGGCATACGAGATCGCGGGCGTCGCTCTCCCCGCCGGGAGCCGCGTGGCCCTCGTCATCGCCTCGGGGAACCGGGACGAGTCGGTCTTCGAACGAGCCGACGAGTTCGACATCGACCGGCCGCACCGGCCGCATCTCGCCTTCGGCGGCGGTCCGCACTTCTGCATGGGCGCGTGGGTCGCGCGCCACGAGGTCAGCGCGCTCGCCTGGCCCCTCGTCTTCAGCCGCCTCAAGGGACTCCGCCTCGTCGAGGGCGCGGACGACCTGATGGAGGGCTGGGTGTTCCGGGGTCTCACCTCCCTGAACGCCTCCTGGCAAGCCTGAGCCCGCCGGGCCCGTGAGCCCGGCAGGCCCCCCGAGCCGTCCCCATCGGGAGGACTTCATGCCCATCGTCATCTTCGAGTTGCCCGACGGCACCCAACGCAAGGTCACCGCCGATTCCGGGACGGTGCTCATGCAGGCGGCCGTGTCGAACGGCGTCGACGGCATCGTCGCCGAGTGCGGAGGAAACGCCTCCTGCGCCACCTGCCATGTCTACGTGGACGCACGGCACGGTGAACTCGTGGGGCCGCCGAACGACGTCGAGGACGAGATGCTGGACTTCACCGCCGCCGAACGCCGGCCCACCAGCCGGCTCAGCTGCCAGGTCCAGGTCTCCGACGCGCTCGACGGGCTGGTGGTCCACATCCCCGAGGAGCAGGTGTGAGCGCCACCGGCTCAGGCGTGGTCGTCGTCGGCGGCGGACAGGCCGGCTTCAGCGTCGTCCAGGCCCTGCGCGGCGCCGGGTACGACGGCCCGGTCACCGTCTTCGCCGACGAGCCCCGGCTGCCGTACCAGCGGCCCCCACTGTCCAAGAAGGCCCACACCGAACCGGAGGGCCTGGGCGTTGACCTGGTGCCGGAGTCCTTCTACCGCGAGCGGGACATCGGTCTGCGGCTCGGCGAGTACGTGGCCGCCATCGACACGGCCCGCTGCACGGTGACCACCGGCTCGGGCGGGCGCGTCCCGTACGAGCACCTCGTCCTGGCGACCGGCGCACGCAATCGCCCGCTGCCCGTCCCCGGCGCCGCGCTGAAGGGCGTCCACTCGCTGCGCTCCCTCGACGACGCCCTCGCGATCGGCCGGGCGCTGACGACGGCCCGGGACGTGGTGGTCGTGGGCGGCGGATTCATCGGGCTGGAACTGGCCCGGGTCGCCCGGGCACGCGGAGTACGCGTGACGGTGGTCGAACTGGCCGACCGGCTGCTCAGCCGGGCCGTCTCACCTCAACTCCAGGAACATCTGCGGGAGCGGCACGAGCGCGACGGCGTCCGGATCCACACCGGAACGGCCGTCGAGCGGATCGAGGGCAAGGGCGGACAGGTCCACCGGGTCGTCACCGACCAGGGTCCGCTCCCCGCCGGCCTCGTGGTCTACGGCATCGGGGCCGCGCCCAGGGACGAACTGGCCCGCGAGGCGGGTCTGGCGGTCGACGACGGGGTGCTCGTGGACGAGCAGTTGCGGTCGGTCTCCGATCCCAGGGTCTTCGCCGTGGGCGACTGCGCCCGGCATCCGCATCCGCACGCGGACGGGCTGGTCCGGCTGGAGTCCGTGCAGAACGCCATCGACCAGGGGACGCTCGTCGGCCGCCGTATCGCCGGGGGCGCCGCCGGGCCGTACGAGAGTCTGCCGTGGTTCTGGAGCGACCAGGGTCCGGTGAAACTGCAGATCGCGGGGTTGCGGGCGAGCACCGACGAGGTGCGGGTGGTGCCCGGTGACACCCCGGAACGGCTGGCCGCGTACGCGTTCCGCGCCGACCGGCTGGTGGCCGTGGAGACACTGAACTGGCCCGCAGAGCATCTGGCGGCCCGTCGGCTGCTCCAGCAGGACCCGCCCGTCTCCCCCGCCGACCTCGCGGGGTCCACCCTCGGCGCCCTCGCCCGCGCCCGACGTACGAAGGAGGTGCGCGCATGACCGCAGACTCCACCGAGGTGTGGTTCGGCGCCCACCTCGTGACGAGCGCGGCCGATGCCGGCTCACGGACCGCACTGGTCTTCGCGGACAGGTCCTGGACCTATGCCGAGCTGGACCTGTCCGTACGGCGCACGGTAGCCCGTCTCGACAAGTTCGGGGTGCGCAGGGGCGACCGGGTGGTGATGCAGGGGGCGGCCCGGCCCGAGGCGCTGATCACGCTGTTCGCCCTGACGCGGATGGGCGCGGTCCTCGTTCCGGTCCATCCCCAGGTGACCGGCGGCGAGCTGGCGGTGTTCCGCGAGGAGACCGCGCCGCGTGCGGTGGTCGGTGACGAGCGGTTCCTGAGCGCGGGGCCGGGCGACGGCGGTGGTACGTGTTTCCGGCTGACGTGGGGCGATCTGCACCCCGGCGACGAGGCATCGGCGCCGGCCGCCGATCCGGAGCCGCCCGCCGGATCCGATGTCGCGATCATCGCGTTCACCTCCGGGACCTCCGGCCGCCCCAAAGGGGTCGCGCTCACACACGACAACCTGCACTGGAGCATGGTCAACGGCCTGTCCCTGCTGCCTGTCGGCGAGAACGACATCGCCCTCGTCTCCACCCCGCTGGCCCATGTGGCCGTACTGGGCGGGCTTCCGCAGTACACGTGGGCGCGGCGCGGGACGGTGGTGCTGGCGCCGAAGTTCGACCCGGACCTGTTCAGCGACCTGGTCCGTGACCACCGGGTGACCTGCGCGTTCGCGGTGCCAGCCATGGCCGCGCTGCTGACCCGGCACCCCCGCTTCAGCAGCGGTGACCTGGACACCCTGCGGTGGATCCTGTCCGGCGGGGCACCGGCCCAGACGGCGACCCGGGCCCAGCTCCATGAGCGCGGCATCGGGGTCGCCGACTCCTACGGGCTGACGGAGACCTGTGCCGGAGTGACGTACTCGCCGCTCGACGCGGCCGCCGCCGTCGCGGGGCGTGCCGTGCCCCATGTCGAACTGCTGGTCGTGGACGGGGCGGGAGCACCCGCCCCGGCGGGTGTCGCCGGTGAGATCTGGGTTCGCGGGCCGTCGGTCGCCGCGCACTACTGGACGGCGACCGGGCCGCGGCCCGCCACCGACGCCGAAGGCTGGTTCCACAGCGGCGACCGGGGACGGGTAGACGCCCAGGGCCGGCTGGAGGTCGTCGGCCGGGTCAAGGACACGATCATCACCGGTGGCGAGAACGTCGACCCCGCCGAGGTCGAGAACGCGCTGGCCGACCTTCCCGGCGTGGTCGAGGTCGCGGTGTCCGGGACGCCGGACGAGGTGTGGGGCGAGGTCGTGACCGCCTTCCTCGTCTCCGACTCCGGCGAACCGACGCTCGACGACGTCCGCGCCCACCTCGAAGGACGGCTGGCCCGCCACAAGTGGCCCCGCCGCCTCTGCGTCGTCCCGGCACTGCCCCGAGGGGCGACCGGGAAACTCCAGCGACAGCGGCTGACGACGCTGCTGCACGACTGAGATCACGCCAACAGCCGCGGCGACGCCGTATCGACGGCAACGGTGCCGTTCGACGGCCGACATCGACACCCCAGAGCCGCACCTCCCAGCGGCCCACACCCAGAGAGCCCCACGCACATCCCGCACCCCCACACCCACATCCCCGACCCATGAGATGGGGGCCGGCTCCACCGGCGACATCTCCACACCACGAAGGAGTGGCCATGAGTGCGACCATGCGAGCCGCGCGGATGCACCAAGTCGGCGAGCCCATGCTGATCGAGGAACTCCCCGTTCCCGAGCCGGGCCCCGGCGACGTCCGGGTGTCCGTGCACGCCGTCAACATCGTCCCGAACCTCGCCAACATCCTGAGCATGTGGACCACTTGGTTCCCGCACAGCCCCCTGCCCACCCTCCCGGCGACCTTCGGTCTCGACCCGGCAGGTGTGGTCGAGGCGGTCGGCGAGGGCGTCCAGGGCTGGAAGGTCGGCGACCGGGTGTACGTCAACCCGGGCCGCAGCTGCGGGTCCTGTCGCTCGTGCCGGGGCGGCGACTCGATCAACTGCGCCAGCTACGCCTTCGCCGGCTACTTCGGCTTCTCCCCCACCGCGCTCGACCTCCTCGACCGCTACCAGGGCGGCCTCGCCGAGTACATGGTCGCCCCGGCGTACTCCCTGGTGAAGCTCCCCGACAACCTGTCCTTCAACGCCGCCGCCCGCTTCGGCTACCTCGGCACCATGTACTCCGCCCTCCGCAAGGCCGGCGCCGGTCCGGGCAAGTCGGTCCTGGTCAACGGCATCAGCGGCACCCTCGGCATCGGCGCCGCGCTGCTCGCGCCCGCCATGGGCCTGACCCACGTCTACGGCACCGGCCGCGACCGGGGCCTGCTCGACCAGGTCGACAAGCTGGCGTCCGACCGACTGCGTCTGCATTCCCTGAACGACGGCCCGCTGGACGACTGGATCCACCAGGAGACCGACAAGTACGGCGTCGACATCTACATCGACGCGCTCGGCCCGGGCGCCCCGCACGAGACGTTCCTGGCCGGCATGCGAGCCATGGCACGCGGCGGAATCGCTGTCAACATCGGGGCCGTCGCCGGTGACCTGCCGATCGACATCCACCGGATGATGGACCAGCAGCTGCGGCTCATCGGCTCGGCGTGGTTCACGTCCGGCGAGGGGCAGACCATGGCCGACATGGTGGAGGCGGGCCTGCTCGACCTGAGCCCGCTGGAGCACCAGGTCTTCCCGCTGGAGCAGGTCAACGAGGCCATCAGCGGCATCGCGGAACGCAACGGCGGCTTCAGCAACTTCATCATCAGCCCTACGGCGACGTCCTGATCCACATGACCGGGGGCCGTCGGTCAACTCCCCCTTAGGACCGGCGGCCCCCATCCCCATCCCCCTTCATCTCTGCTCTCGTCTCTCCTCGCTTTGGAGCCCCGATGCACGCACAGCACGCCCCGCGCCCGGCAGACCCCCTCGACCTCGTGGAACTCGACAACCTCCTGACCCCGGACGAACGCGCCGTCCGGGACGCCGTCCGCACCTTCTGCGACCGGCGTGTAGAGCCGCACATCGCCGAGTGGTTCGAGAACGGCGAGATCGAGGACATCCGCGGGCTCACCAAGGAACTCGGGGAGCTCGGCCTGCTGGGCATGCACCTGGAGGGGTACGGCTGCGCGGGCATGAGCGCCGTCGACTACGGGCTGGCCTGTCTGGAACTGGAGGCGACCGACTCGGGTCTGCGCTCGCTGGTCTCGGTGCAGGGCTCGTTGGCCATGTTCGCGATCCACGCGTTCGGTTCCGAGGAACAGAAGGAGGAGTGGCTGCCCCGCCTCGCGGCGGGCACCGCCATCGGCTGCTTCGGACTCACCGAGCCCGACTCCGGCTCCGACCCCGGCAGCATGCGCACCGCCGCCCGCCGCGACGGCGACGACTGGATCCTCGACGGACGCAAGATGTGGATCACCAACGGCTCGGTCGCCGACGTGGCCGTGGTCTGGGCCCGCACCGACGACGGTGTCCGCGGCTTCATCGTGCCCACCGACAGCCCCGGATTCTCGGCTCCGGCCATCAAGCACAAGATGTCGCTCCGGGCATCGGTGACGAGCGAGCTGGTCCTGGACTCCGTACGCCTCCCAGGGAGCGCCATGCTGCCGGAGGTACGGGGGCTGAAGGGCCCGCTGTCCTGCCTCAACGAGGCCCGGTACGGCATCGCCTGGGGCGCCATGGGCGCTGCCCGCTCGTCGTTCCGAGCGGCGCTCGCCTACGCGGGCGACCGGGTGCAGTTCGGCCGCCCGATCAGCGGCTTCCAGCTGACACAGGCCAAGCTGACCGACATGGCCGTCGAGTTGGCCAAGGGCACACTGCTCGCCTTCCACCTCGGCCGCGCCAAGGACGACCGCGGGCTGCGCCCCGAGCAGGTCAGCTTCGGCAAGCTCAACAACACCCGCGCCGCGCTGGAGATCTGCCGCACCGCCCGCACCATCATGGGCGCGAACGGCATCTCGCTGGAGTACCCGGTGATCCGGCACGCCAACAACCTCGAGTCGATCCTGACCTATGAGGGCACCGCCGAGATGCACACGCTGATGATCGGCCAGGCGCTCACGGGGCAGGCGGCGTTCCGGTGAGCGCAGGGCCGGGCACGGACGTGCGCAGGGTCGGTGTCGTCGGCTGCGGGCTGATGGGCGCGGGCATCGCCGAGGTCTGCGCCCGGGCCGGGCTGGACGTGGTGGTGCACGAGGTGAACGAGGAGGCGGCGAAGGCCGGTCGGTCCCGGCTCGCCGCCTCGCTCGACCGGGGTGTACGGCGCGGCAAGCTCACCGGCGAGGAACGCGACGCCGCGCTCGCCCGGCTGCGGGTCGTCTCCGACCTCATGGACCTGTCCGACCGGGACCTGGTGGTGGAGGCGGCGACGGAGGACGAGGCAGTAAAGCTCGACCTGTTCGCCGCCCTCGACCGCATCGTCGTACGCGAGGACGCGCTGCTCGCCTCGAACACCTCCTCGCTGCCCATCATGAAACTGGGCATGGCCACCACCCGCCCGCACCAGGTGATCGGGGTGCACTTCTTCAATCCGGTCCCGGTGCTCCGCCTCGCGGAGATCGTGCCATCCCTGCTGACGAGCCCTCAGACCCAGGCGCGGGCGGAGGCGTTCGCAACCGGCACGCTCGGCAAGCAGGTGATCCGCTCCCAGGACCGGGCGGGCTTCGTGGTGAACGCCCTGCTGGTGCCGTACCTGCTCTCCGCGATCCGGATGCTGGAGTCCGGCTTCGCCTCGGCGGAGGACATCGACAACGGCATGGTCCTCGGCTGCGCCCACCCCCTGGGCCCGCTGAGCCTGGCCGACCTGATCGGCCTGGACACCCTCGCAGCGATCGCCGACGCGATGTACACCGACTTCAAGGAGCCGTTGCACGCCGCGCCTCCGCTGCTGTTGCGCATGGTGGAGGCCGGACTGCTCGGCCGGAAATCGGGACGAGGCTTCCACGACTACTCGGGTTCCCAGAAAGGCAGTTGACCCATGGCGCAGGAAGTACGCGGCGTGATCGCACCAGGCAAGGACGAACCGGTGCGGGTGGAGACGATCGTGGTGCCCGATCCGGGGCCGGGCGAGGCCGTGGTGCAGGTGCAGGCGTGCGGGGTCTGTCACACCGACCTGCACTACAAGCAGGGCGGCATCAACGACGACTTCCCGTTCTTGCTCGGCCACGAGGCGGCCGGTGTGGTGGAGTCGGTCGGCGAGGGCGTCACGGACGTCGCGCCGGGCGACTTCGTGATCCTGAACTGGCGGGCGGTGTGCGGTCAGTGCCGGGCGTGTCTGCGCGGGCGGCCCTGGTACTGCTTCGACACCCACAACTCCAGGCAGAAGATGACGCTCACCTCGACCGGGCAGGAGCTGTCTCCGGCCCTGGGGATCGGCGCGTTTGCGGAGAAGACACTGGTGGCAGCCGGACAGTGCACCAAGGTGGATGCGTCGGTGGCGCCGCAGGTCGCCGGGCTGCTGGGATGCGGGGTGATGGCCGGGATCGGCGCCGCGATCAACACCGGCAACGTCGGACGCGGCGACACGGTCGCGGTGATCGGCTGCGGTGGTGTCGGGAACGCGGCCATCGCGGGCTCGAACCTGGCCGGCGCGGCGAGGATCATCGCGGTGGACATCGACGACCGCAAGCTGGCTACCGCCCGCACGATGGGCGCAACCCACACGGTCAACTCCAAGGAGACCGACCCGGTGGAGGCCATCCGCGAGCTGACCGGCGGGTTCGGCGCCGACGTCGTCATCGAGGCGGTCGGCCGCCCGGAGACCTACCGGCAGGCCTTCTACGCCCGCGACCTCGCCGGCACGGTCGTCCTGGTGGGTGTCCCCACCCCGGAGACGAAGCTCGAACTGCCCCTCCTGGACGTCTTCGGACGCGGCGGCACCCTGAAGTCCTCCTGGTACGGCGACTGCCTGCCCTCCCGCGACTTCCCGATGCTCATCGACCTGCACCTCCAGGACCGCCTGGATCTGGGGGCGTTCGTGACCGAGACCATCCAACTCGACGAAGTGGGGAAGGCCTTCGAGCGCATGCACCAGGGAGACGTCCTGCGCTCGGTGGTGACGCTGTGAGCGGGACCGTACGCGTCCAGCGGGTCGTCACCGCCGGGACCTTCTCGAACTGACGGTCCTGCACACCCCCGGGCACACTCAAGGCGCGGTATGCCTCCACGCCGAGGAACTGGCCACGGTCTTCACCGGGGACACCCTGTTCCAGGGCGGGCCGGGGGCCAACTGACGTTCGTACTCGCGCTTCCCGACGATCATCCGCTCGGGCTGTTCACGCACCCTCACCCCGAACGTCCGCCACACCCGGGTCTGCGGCTACGGGAACTCGGGCGGGTCCAGGGCCAGCTCCGCCCAGATGGTCTTGCCTGTGCCGGTGTGGCGCGTGCCCCAACCACGGCTGACTTGCGCCACGAGCAGCAGGCCGCGACCGCCCTCGTCATAGGTACGGGCACGGCGCAGGTGGGGTGCGGTGCTGGTGCCGTCCGACACCTCGCAGATCAGGTGGCGGCCTCGGAGCAGTCGCAACTCGATGGGCGGTTCGGCGTGCCTGATCGCATTCGTGACCAGCTCGCTCACCACCAGCTCGGTGACGAAGGATGCCTCCCGCACATTCCACGCATCGAGTTGCGCGGTGACGAGCTTGCGCGCGCTGGCCACCACGGCGGGGTCGGCCGACAGGTCCCAGGTGACAACGTGCCGGGGATCGAGGGCCTGGGTGCGGGCGATGAGCAGAGCGATGTCGTCAGCGGGGTGCTCGGGTGGCACTGTGGCGAGCACGTTGTCGCACAGAGCGTCCAGGGACGTCGCCGGGTCGGCGAGGGCCCTACTCAGACGCGCGGTCCCCTCGTCGATGTCCTGCTCGCGGGACTCGACCAAGCCGTCGGTGTAGAGAGCGAGCAGGCTCCCCTCGGGGAGGCTGACCTCAATGGTTTCGAAGGGCAGCCCGCCCAGACCCAGCGGTGGACCGGTCGGTACATCCAGGAAGTCCACGGCGCCCGCACTGGTGACCACGGCGGGGACCGGATGTCCCGCACTGGCCACCGTGCAGAGACGGGAAACCGGATCGTAGACCGCGTACAGGCAGGTGACACCGAGGCCAGCGGCCATCTCGGCGGACTGGTCGCGAGGCGAGGCGCCGTCCGTGTCCGTGTCCGCCGAGAGCCGGATGACCAGGTCGTCGAGATGGGTGAGCAGTTCGTCAGGCGGAAGGTCGATGTCGGCAAGGGTGCGGACAGCGGTCCGCAACCGTCCCATGATCGCCGATGCCTGGACGCCATGCCCGACCACGTCGCCGACGACCAGGGCGACTCGGGCGCCGGACAGCGGGATCAAGTCGAACCAGTCGCCGCCCACCCCGGCGAGGGTGTCCGTTGGCAGATAGCGGAAGGCCGCATCCACCGCAGGCTGCACGGGCAGTCGCTGGGGAAGCAGGGCCCTTTGCAACGCCAGCGCGGTCTCCCGCTCCCGGGTGTACCGGCGCGCGTTGTCGATGCAGACCGCGGCCCGGGCAGTGATCTCCTCGGCCAGCAGCAGATCGCCCTCGGTGAAGGACTCCGGTCGTTGGTGACGCAGGAAGACGGCCACTCCCAGGGTGTGGCCGCGGGCCGTGAGCGGCACAGCCATGACTGAGTGGATACCGAAGGCACGGACCGACTCCTCCCGGCCAGGATGCCCCACCGACCAGTCGGCGGAGTCAGGGGCGAATTCGGCATGGAGCACAGCTCGGCCAGTGGCCAGGCACTCCGCCGTCGGGGAATCGGCGGCGTAGCCGTCCACCTCGCCGGGGCGGAGCACCGCCTCGGCCATGTTCGGAAGCACGGACTGCTGGGCAACGCGGCGAAGCACGAACGAGCCTTCCGCACTCGGCCCGGCCATCGCACCCTCTGGTGGCACCGCCTCAGCCCGCTCGACGTCCGGAAGAAGATCGACGGTGGCACGCTCGCCGATCTTGTCGAAGTGGTCTGCCGCCGCGTGTAGCGGTGGCGGCGGACGAGCAGGAAACTGTGCCCGGCATCGAAGCCGGGCGGGGTGTCGTCGCCGATGATCTCGATCATCGCCCAGTCGTGGTGGCGGTCGCCCTTGGTGCCGTGTCCGGTCCGTATCCGCTGCCAGGCCCGACGCGGCAGCTTCGCGAGCACGGCAGCCGTGTCGAAGCGGCCGGCCGGGGTAGTGACCCGGTGGGTGGCGGGCACCGCAATCGCGTAGCCGAACCCCAACTCACGTATACAAAGGCGCAGGTCACGGCCGCCATAAACCTCATCGGCCGCCACCCAGCGGGCCGGGAATCCCTGCGCCCGAGCACGCGCGAGCATCACGGCGGCCTGCTGCGGCTTGGTCGCGAAGGCCACCTCGTCGGGCACCCCGGCCAGCTCGCGTCGCTCGTCGTCGAAGGCCCAGTCCCGCGTCAGGTACAGGGCCCGGTCGATCAGCGCGCTCCCGGCGGCGCTCGCGTAGGTGAGGTGGACTGCGACCTGGCACAGACCCACCCCGCCCAGCGCGCCGGAGTACTGCCGCGCCGCCCCGACCGCATCGGTGGAGGACTTCTCATCCCCGGTCTCGTCCACCACCAACACCGCCTGCGCGTCAGCGAGATGGCCCACCGCTAAAGAGGCGACGCACGTGCGTACCGTCTCGTGGTCCCATACCGCCCGCGACAAGAAGTGCTGCAGCCGGTGCGGACCGCAATGCCCCAGCGCCTCGGCCAACGTCCAGCAGTTGAGCCGCTGAAGCCCCATCAGCACCGCCTCGACCGTCTCCCGCAAGGTCTGCCGGGACTCGCGGCGCGGGAAGCAGTCCGCCACCAGCCCCATGAACGCCCCGGAGGAGTCCCGCCACACCGCCCGCGCCAGCGTTGCTTCCACGGCCACCGCGCTCTGATTCTTCGTCACAAAAGATCATGATCACGGTGGCCGTACCCATGCCCACGAGCACCCTCGACAGATCGCTGACCAGCGACGATCCGGCCACCTACCGGGAACTACAGCTGCCATGACTGACACCAGGTCATTTCGCATGAGACATGTGCGCGAAATCTCGAAAGGACGGCCGATTTTGATGCGGCGGCCCCTCCGTCCCCCGGCGGGCTGTTGTCAGTCGCACATCACCTGAACGACGCGGCCCTGGGTCCGGGGCCGAGGAACGACGACCGGCGGGTAACTGTTTCGAAGTTCAGTTCGACCTTGCGCTGGGTACGGTGATCGCTGGGCGGGAGGAGCGCCCGGAGAGCATCTCGCAAGCAGCATCGCGGTGTTGACCCACGGAGAGCAGGCCGGGGGCTCCGCCAGTGTCCAACCTGCACGTCCCTTGTTCCTCAATGTGACGCAGGAGAAATCATGGCATCCGTACCGCTCGCGCCGAAGCCGCTCCCCCTTGCAGGGCACACCCTGTCCTTATTACGCACCCCCTTGGCCTTTCTGAACTCTCTTCCCGAGACCGGCGACCTGGTCGAAGTCAGGTTCGGCACTGTGCAGGTGTACTTTGCCTGTACGCCGGAGCTGGCCCGGCAGGTCATCATGGATGAACGTACGTTTGACAAGGGCGGTCCCTTCTACAAGAGGACCCGGGAGATCTTCGGCAATGGCCTGGGAACGTGTCCCCACGCGGAGCACCGGCGCCAGCGTCGACTCATCCAGCCGGCGTTCACGTCCGCGCGCTACGGCCATTACGCCAAGGTGATGACCGAGCGGATCGGTGAGGTCGTCGGAGGGTGGCGCGAGGGGCAGTCCCTCGACCTCTTCCCCGAGATGCAACGCATCACCGCGTTCACTGTCATGACCACGATGATCGGGCCCCAGGCGCTGGGGCCGGACATTATGCCCCGGGTCATCGAGGACATGAACACGGTCGTCAAGGGAATGTACTTCCGGATGTTCCTGCCCTCCGCGCTGGACCGGGTCCCCCTTCCGTCGAACCGTCGGCATGAGCGCGCCATGGCGCGCCTTCGATCGGATCTCGGGGCCGCTATCGCTCGCTACCGTTCCGTCGAGGACGATCAGCAGGACTTGATGTCGATCCTTGTCCGTGCCCAAGATGAGGAGAGTGCCGAGGACGGCCGGACGCGGCTGACCGAGGAAGAGCTGGTGAGCCAGGTCGAGACCATCTTCGTGGCGGGCGCCGACTCCACCGCCGGGATCATCGCCTGGGCTCTGCACCTGATCGCTTCTCGTCCCGGCATCGAGGCCGCACTGCAGCAGGAGGCCGACGAGGTGCTCGTCGATGGCGCTGCCGGCTTCGAGGACCTGCCCAGACTGAAAGTCGCCGGCCGCGTCATCACCGAGACCTTGCGCCTGTACCCACCGGGATGGCTGCTGACCCGGACGGTCACACGCGACACCCGCCTGGGCGAGTACGACCTGAAGGCAGGATCCATGGTTGCCTTCAGCCCCTACCTCATCCACCACCGCGCGGATCTCCATCCCGACCCGGAATCCTTCGACCCCGACCGTTGGGCCGGAACCACCCCTGCCAGGGCGCCGGTGAACGGCTCCATGATCCCGTTCGGCGGTGGCGGGCGGAAATGCATCGGTGACACTTTCGCCACCTCCCAGGCAATTCTGGCCCTGGCCATGGTGGCCGCACGCTGGAGTCTGCGCGATGCCCCCGGCGCCCGGCCCCGGCCATCACTCAGCGGGCTCCTGGTGCCGAAAGGGATCCGAATGATCCCGTCCGCCCGGCAGGCTTGCCGCACCTAGGGCGTTTCTTTTGGATCGGCCAGGGTCCCCGGCGCCCGGCACGGCACCTCGCGGCGGTGTCGCACGACGCGAGTACGCCCGGTCCGTCCAGTGCGCGGATCATGCTCCGCCTTGCGACGTACCCCCACAGCCCGAAAACGCGGGAGGTGCCCCACCACCGGACACCGCGGCCTGATCCGCCCTGATCCCAAAAACGCCCCAGTGCCTGCTGCGGCACCAGCCGACATCACAGCACGCCACGGCCCCTGGATCACGGCACCGACGCCGACCTTGCCCGGTAGCCGACCGCCCGGATCGCCGCCCGCTACCTGGACCTGATCACCGCCAGGATCCCGGGGGATCCTGATCTGTACGGGCGCTTCGTCCATGTCCAGCACATGCGCTCAAGCCCGGCCCTGTTCATCGCCTCTGGAACGACGCGCAGGTTCCTGTCGACGCCGAAGGGGGATGACCCGTGCCCCCGTGCCCGCACGGCCTGGTGCGGCTGCGAATCGATCTCCTTCGCCTGTCCGATCACGTGCACGAACCACGGAAGCGGCGCTTGCCCGCACCGAAGCCTCAAGGAGCGAATGGCCTTGGACGAGTTGCCCGAACGGAGCCGCTGAATGCCACAGAACATGGATCTCCACATCCCCTTCCCCTCCAGGATCAGCCCGGACTTCGAGCGAGCCTGTGCCGAGCAACTGGTCTGGGTGCGCGCGATGGAGCTGATCCGATCGGACGAGGCTGCCGAACGTCAGTTACAGGGCGACTACGCCGAGTTGGGGGCGCGGCTCTACACGTCTGCCGTCGGCGCCGATCTCGATCTGGGCGTCGACCAGTGCAACTGGTTCTTCCTGTTCGACGATCTCTTCGACGGACCTCGGGGCGAGGATCCCGTCGAGGCCGAAGAGCTGATCAACGCGACGGCCGGTGCCCTCGATCGATGCCCCCCTGACGCGGCTCCGATCGTCCGGGCGATGGCAGACATCTGGAGCCGTAGCCGCGAAGGGATGTCACCCGCCTGGCAGGAACGTGCCGAGCGTCACTGGCGCCTCTACCTGGGCGGCCACATAACCGAGGCGGAACACCGAAGACGTGGAATCATGTGCACCTCCGAGGAACACATGGTGGTGCGGCGGGCCACGGTCGGCGTTCAACCCGTACTGGATCTGGTGGAGCGAACAGGCCACTTCGAGGTGCCGGCTCGCGTCTTCGGCAGTCCGGTCATGGCAGAGATGCGGCAAATCGTCGAGGACGTGGTCATTCTCCAGAACGAGATCGTCTCAGTGGAGAAGGAAATGGCCAGGGGCGAACAGAACAACCTGCTGGTCATCGTTCAACACGAACGCGATTACACCTTGCCCCAGAGCATCGAGCACGTCCGTCGGCAGGCACATGACCTGGTACAGAAGTTCCTAACGATCGACGGACGCCTGTTCGAACTGCTCCAGCCCCTGGAACTGAGCGCCCAGGAGCATCGAAGCGTCGACAGGTACCGGGTCGAGGCACTGCGGACAACCATGCGCGGCTGCTACGACTGGCACGCCCGATCGGGCCGCTACACGGCCTCGTACATTCGGCCGCCCGACGTCCTCGGCTACCTCGAAGACGTCGGGATGCCCCCTGTGGGTCGGCAGGGTTGACCCGAAGTCGGATCAATCATGTTGAGTTGCCGGTCAGGACCCGCGGAATCTTGTCGGACCAGTACGGCGGACACCCGGCCTCCGGGCGGGTGACCACGTCGCGTTCGCCCTCTGCGGTGCCTACGCATCTCCTCGGCCAACAGCTGAAGCCGCGTACGTCCGGTCCTGCCCCAGCTACTGAAGCCCCATCAACCCGGATACACCGCCTGAACGACGCCGCCCTGGTGTCAGTCGTGCCGGGCGAGACGTCGCCCGGTGCCCAGCCGCGGAAGTAGGACACCTCGCCGGTGTAGCGGTGTCGCCGCGCGACCAGCACACTCGTCCCGGCCTCCTTCTCGTTCCGGTTCTCGTCGGGAGCGTCGTCGGGGCGGACATCGAGCCAGGCCCAGTCGTACTCGCGGGTGCCCTTGGTGCCGTGTCCGGTCTGTCGGCGCGTCCACTGCCCGGGCCGCACCTTGTTGATCAGTTTGCGGGCTTCCCACCGACGGCCGGACCCGTCGCTGACCTGATGCGTAGCGGCGATTCCGACCGTGTAGCCGAGTCCCAACGCCCGTATCCCCCGGCGCAGTTCGCGTCCGCAGTACACCTCGTCGCCCGCGAACCAGCGGGCCTCGGCCCCGGCCGCGAGCGCATCGGCGACCATGGTCAACGCCTGCTGCGGCTCCGTCGCGAAGACGATCTCCTCCGGCACCCCGGTCACCCCGCGGCGCTCCTCGTCCGCGGCCCAGTCCGCCGGGAGATACAGGGCCCGATCGATGATCACCTTCGTCGTCGCAGTGACCACCGCCAGATGTACCGCCACCTGGCGCAGTCCCACACCGCCGAGCGCACCCGAGTACTGCCGGCCGGCACCCACGCAGTCCGTGGACGACTTCGCATCTCCCGTCTCGTCCACGACCAACACCACGTCCTGCCCGGCGAGTTCACCGATCACCAGGCCGGTGATCTCCTTCCGGGCCTTCTCGTGGTCGAAACGGGCGCGGGACAGCAGATCCTGGAGCCGGTGCGGGCCCGGGTGTCCCAGCGCCTGCGCGAGCGTCCAGCAGTTCCGCGTGCCCACTTCCAGCAACAGTCCAGCGATCAACTCCGCCGCTGTCCTGCGCGCCTCACATCGCGCGAAGCAGCCCGAGACCACCGCCATCGCCCTCCCGAACGTCTGGCCCCACGCCCGCTCGACTATCGTGGCCTCTACGGCCACCGTGTCTTGATACGTCGTCACAAACGTTCATGATCGCGGTGGCCGTCCCTGTGCCCGCACACACCCCGGCAAGCCGCTGAACAGCGAAGACAACGGAACTACAGCTCCCGTGATAGAGGGTTGATGGCTATTCAGAAGGCGTTCCGTCCGTTTCTGGTAGCGGCCTCGTCCGGGTTGGGTGAGGAAACCTTGGCGGGTGAGGCAATGCCTGGCTGGGGTGCTGGTTGAAGGCGTTCACGATGGCCTGGTGGGCAGTGCTCGACTCGGGCGGATCCGGTGCGTCCCCGGTGGGGAAGCGCGGCCCCGTCATGCGCCGACGCCTCGCAGTGGTCGAGCGATGTCGATGTCCCGCCGAAGTGCGCTGAACCGGGGCGGCTCCCGACTCGCATCGAGAACGACGGCGCGCAGCCGATCTCCGCCCCGGCGCGGTGTGCCCTCATACCACCATGAGGGATGCTTCACTCAGCCGACGAACCCGATCTCGCCGGCATCGACCTTCGCTCCGAGCATGTCGAGCGTGGCCGATGTTTCCCATCAGACAGCGACGAGCTCCATGCCGAAGTAACCGCCACCGACGGGGTACGTCTTCGAGCGGCGCCATCCCGCGGCTGTGAAAACGGCGTCGAATTCAGTCAGGTCGCGTTCCCTGCCGTTCGTCATGGCGAGCATGGCCATGTCGGACACGGTGGCGAAGTCGGGGCGGCCGAGCTCGCCGACGACCAACTCGACGACCAGTGCGCGTCCACCCTCGTTCACGGCAGACCGGCAACTGCGCAGAATGGTTACGCATTGGGCATCGTCCCAGTCGTGCAGGATCGTCTTCACCAGGTAGAGGTCCGCCGAGGGAACCTCCTGGAAGAAATCGCCCGCCACCGCGGAGAAGCGGTCGGACAAGCCACGCTTCTCGGCTTCGGCGCGTGCACCGTCGACGGCGTGCGGCAGATCCAGGACCTGGCCGCTCAGCTCGGGGTCGGCTTCCATCAGCGCCAGAACGAAATCACCGTGCGCACCGCCGACGTCGACAACGGTGGACACGCCGGCGGTGGAGAGCGCGGCCACGGCACCCTGTGTCACCAGGCCGGACATGTTGCCCATCGCCTGAGAGAAAAGGGCTGCTTCCGCAGAGTTCTCCGGCCGCGCGAAGTACTCGAAAAGGTCCATTCCCAGCGCCTTCTTGGTCTGGGTACTTCCTTGTCGCACAGCCTCGGTGAAGTGGGCCCAGGACTGCCAGTGGCCGGGGCTGGTCTGGACCAGCGCCATGGAGCGCATGGAACCGGGCACATCCGAACGCAGCAGTCGGCCCAGCCCGGTGAGGCGGAAGCGGTGCTGCCCCTGATGGTCCAGCATGCCCAACGACGAAGCCGCGCGCATCAGACGGTACGTGGTCTGCGGATGGCTGCCGGCGCGCTCGGCCACTTCTTCGGCCGTCAGGGCGCCGTCAGCGAGGTGATCGGGTATGTGCAGCTCAGCCAATGCCCCCAGGACCTGGGCGGCGACGAGGCCACCCAGCAGGTTGAAGACGGCGCCGGCATCGGCTGGAGGATCGCTCGGTGTGACGTTGGTTCCCTTGGCCGTACCAGTCGTGCCAGCCACGTCGCTTATGCCAGTCACGTCGTTCATGCCAGTCACATCAGTCATGTTGGTCAATACCTCTCAAGAGAGTCGATGCCGGCCGGCAGTCGCCAGGCGGTCGGGGTCGAGGCGTCCGGGCGAACACCTCCCGCCGATCGCGCGGCAGAGCCAGTTCCGCTGTCGCCTCGCCGCCGTCGGTCGGCGCGTCGCCAGACCATTCCGCTCCGGTCAACTTCCCCACCCGTGATTCATGTGGGGAGTGCACCCTGAAGACACCAGCGGCCCGTCCGCCGTAACAACCCGCGTATGTGGCGTAGGGCACACCGAGCGGGCGTTAAGCCCCTTCTCTCTTTCGGGACATGGATCGAAGACCGTATCCGAGTGACTTGTCGGACGAGCAGTGGGCGTTGGTGGCCTGGCTGTTGCGGCAGCGATCCGGTGCGGCCGTCAGGGCTTGGCCGGCTTCACCTTCTTGTCGATGCCGTTCACCCGCACGGTGACGTTCGCCCGGTTGCGCGCGCGGTCGGCCACGATGCTGTACGAGGTGACCTTCCCGTCCCGCCACTTGCAGCTGACCTCGTAGCCGCCGCGGGCGCGGAGCCCGGTGAAGGAACCCCTGGCCTCCCAGTCCTCCGGCAGGGCGGGCAGCAGGTGGATGACGCCGTCGTGACTTTGCAGGAGCATCTCCGCCACGGCGCCCGTGATGCCGAAGTTGCCGTCCATCTGGAAGGGCGGGTGGTTGCCGAACATGTTGGGCAGCGTGTTGTAGGCCAGCAGTCCGCGCAGCATGATCTGGGCGCGATGCCCGTCACCGAGGCGGGCGAAGAGGGCCGCCCGCCAGGGCCAGGTCCACGAGCGGCGGCTGTCGCCCGACACCGTCGCGGCCGTGAACGGGACGCCTTCCTTCTCGCCGCACCGTGCCTTGAGCGAGACGAGGGCGGCGGCCGCGAAGGCAGGCGTCTTCGGGGTGATCTGACGGCCCGGATAGACCGCGAAGAGGTGCGATGTGTGGCGGTGGAAGTCGGTGGGGCTGTCGATGTCCTCCTGCCACTCCTGCAGCTGACCCCACTGGCCGATCTTGTTCGGCGCGAGGCGTGCTTGCATGTCCGCGACCTTGGCCCGGTAGGCGGGATCCGCCTTGAGCACCGCCTCGCAGTCGAGGTAGTTCTGGAACAGGTCCCAGATGATCTGCTGGTCGTACATGACGCCGTCCTCGCGCGGCCCGTGCTCGGGGGACCAGCCGTTCGGCGAGACGAGGAGTCCGTCCTCGCGCTCCTTGAGCTGGTCCTCCCAGAACTGACAGATCTCCTTGATCATCGGGTGGGCGACGGTGCGGAGGTAGCCCAGGTCCTGGGTGAACGCCCAGTGCTCGTAAAGGTGTTGGGCGTACCAGGCGCTCGCGACGGTGTTCCACTCCCATGAGTTGCCGCCGAAGATGCTCTGACTGGTGCGGGCCGTCCAGCCGCGCGTGTCCTCGCCGAAGGCGTTGCGGGTCGCCACGCGGCTGGGCACCGCCACCTGCTCGACGAACCCGACGAGCGCCTCATGGCACTCCGACAGGTTCGTCGTCTCGGCTCCCCAGTAGTTCATCTGGACATTGATGTTGGTGTGGTAGTCGGAGGCCCACGCCGGCTGGTTGCTGTCGTTCCACAGACCCTGGAGATTGGCGGGCAGGCCGTTCGGGCGGGAGGAACTGATCAGCAGGTACCGGCCGTAGTCGAACATCGACTGCTCGAGCGTCGGGTCCTCGCCGCCCGCCGCGTAACGCGCAAGCCGGGCGTCGGTCGGCAGAGCGACGACGGCTTTCTCGGAGGTGCCCCAGTCGACCGAGACACGGTTCATGAGGGTGCGCATCTCGTCCGTGTGCTCGTCGCGCAGCTCGTGGTAGGACCGGGCGGTCGCCTTGGCGAGCGTCCTGGCGACGATCGGTTCCGGATCGGCTCCGCGCCACCCGGCGGCGGCGTCGAGCCTGTAGTCCGTGCGAGCGTCGAGGAACAGGGTCAGGGTCGTGCAGCCGCTGAACCTCAGCACCGACCCGTCGGCGCGCAGGTCGCCGTCGGTGTGCACGGCCCGGACGGTGCACGTGTGCTTCAGTCCGTTGCCCATGACACCGCTGAAGGCGATCCGCCCGGCGCCGGCGTCGACGGTCGTCGGGGCGTCGTCCTGGGCGGACGTCAGCGATATCGCTCCGGAGAGTCCCCGGGCGCCGTCCGACGTGTACCGGAAGACCATGACGTCTGCGGACCGGCTGGCGAAGGCCTCGCGCACGACGCGTCGTCCCGGCGCGCCGAATCGGGTGACGTGAACGCCCTTCACAAAGTCGAGGCTGCGCCGGTAGTCGACGACGGTCCGCTGTGTGCGTGTGTCGAAGCCCTTGCCCTCCAGCGCGATCTCAGCGACCTGGAAGCCGTTGGAGGACGCGCCGGGGGTCAGGGTGAGCCGGTAGACACGGTAGGCGGTGGTGTTGGTGATCCGGAAGGTCCGGGTCTCGCCGCGGCCGGCGAAGGGCGCTTGGGGGTTCTGCGTGTCGAGAGTCGTCCAGGTACGCCCGTCCTGCGACGCCTCCAGCACCCATCGCCGGGGGTCGTCCCGCGGCCGGTCCGGGGCCGCCGTCAGCGCGTACGAGGTGACGACGACCGCGCGGGGCAGGTCGGCCTGCCAGACGACCGCCGGTGCGGCGGCGTCAACCCGCCAGACCGTGGCCGGATCGCCGTCCACCGAACACGAGATGTCCGTGGCCCGCGACCGGGCCCTGGCACCGGCACCGGCACCGGCACCGGAGCCTTTGGAGTGCCCGCTCGGCGACGACAGGTAGATCGAACCGCCCCCGCCGAGGTCGACGCCGGACAGACCGATCTCGCTCACCTGAAAGTGGCTGACGCCCGCCTTGGGGATGAAGTCGAACCGGTAGAAGCGGTAGGCCGCAGGATCGGCGCAGGTGAATTCCTTCGTCTGGAAACGGCTCTCGAAGGGCGCCTGCAGAGTGCGGCTGTCCAGCGTGGTCCAGGTGGCGCCGTCGGCGGAACCGGAGAACGTCCACTCCTGCGGGTCGCGCTGCGGCACGTCGTTGGCACTCGTCAGACGGTAGGACGCGACCGCGACGGGTTCGGGCAGCTCGACCAGCCACTGCACCTTCGAACCCGGTCCCTCGATGCACCACTTGGTGCTCGAATCACCGTCGTACGTCTTGTCGACACCCTCCGACGAGGAGGAACTGTACGGTCCCCCCGGGGCCGTGACCTTCGGACTCGCACGGGGAGCGAAGGCCACGACGACGTCACCGAAGTTCCGGTACGAGCCGAAACCGGTCATGCCGGTGTCGAAGTCACTGTCCGGCTTGCCCGCGAGAGCGTTGTCGTAGTTGTTGACCCCGCCCCACAGGCTCTGTTCGTTGAACTGGATGCGCTCCTCGTAGGGATCGGCGAAGAGCATGGCGCCGAGCCGGCCGTTGCCGATCGGCAGGGCCTGTGACTCCCAGTCCATGGCCGGTACGGAGTACTTCAGCGCCTTGCGCGACAGGGTCGGCCACTGGACGCCCGCCGGCGCTACGGTCCCCGCGGCGACGGCCTGCCCCACGGGGATACCACCGGCCAGCTGAGTGATCAGAGGGGCAAGGGCGAAGGCACCGCCGAACTTGAGGATGCTTCGTCGCTGCGGTTGGGACTCATTGATCACAGTGAAATCTCCCGGCCCAGTCATCGGCTCTTTCACAAAGGAAACGGCTGCACATCGATCTCCATCGAGGGCGCGATCATCGTCACCGGAGAATAGATCGGATGTCTATAGGCGTGCGCCACCGACTCGTCTGTTGCCTCCCATTCGCTGTCGCGGCGGGTGTGGCGCGCCTTCCATGCCGTGGTGGCCTGCTGATTCACGGGGGTGCGCCGTGGGTGCTCGGGGCGCCGGGGTGGAGTGGTGGCGCGGCTACCGTGGGTGCACAGCGTAGGTCAGGTGCGTCACCCGCGACGACGGCTCCGAACGGACCGGCTCCAGCGCGACCCTGGACGCGTCCACGCCGTCGAACAGGCGGGTGCCGGCGCCGAAAAGCACGGGTGACAGCGCGATCGAGAACTCGTCGACGAGGCCGGCGTTCAGGTGCACTGGGCAGCCGCCGGATGAACACGTTCGACCACAAGGTCGTTGAGGGCTTCATCCAGACCATGGAACGCAACGGCATCGGCCTGGCCACGCAGTCCAATGCCTTCGACAAGCTCACATCAGTCCTGCTCGACGCTCACCGGTTGGGTCTTTTCGCCGAGAGCCCTCTCACTGGTGATGAGCGGCTGTGGTCTGCGCAATGGCGAGGCGGCTGCGGTCAATCTCCGCAACATCGTGGCTGACGACGTCTACCGGATCACGCAAGCCATCGCCAAGAGGCAGGCCACCGCGACCGCCGGCCATCTGTCTGCTCACCGGGCTCGCCAGCGCTGCGCGCTCAGTGGCAATCGCCCCGGAGGTTCGGGGGCTCTTCGCAGTCGAGGGTGCGGACGCTGACGGCTGGTCGCCGGGCTCGACGAGTCTTGGTTTGGTCGTCGTGGGGCAACGCTGTGAGCCTGATCGTGCGGTCCTGGCTTGTCGCGTGGTCAAGCCGATGGTGGGTGCCGCCGCTGTAGTTGTGCGGGAATCGCGAGGCACACGGGGGTCATCTCCTGTCCGATCGCGGACCACATCGGCCCGGGGTGCGAGGACGAATCAATCGGGGGACTTGAGCACCGTCGGGAGTTGAGATGCGCGGGCGGTGGTCCGGCGACTGGTTCGGTAGCGGCCCGGGGTCGTTCCGACGATGTTGGTGAACGCCGCGATGAAGCTGCTGGGGTTGGCCCATCCGCAGGCGTAGGCGGTTTGGGTGGTGTCGTGGCCGTCGGCGAGGAGCACGAGCGCGTGGTAGATGCGTAGCTGCGTGCGCCACTCGTAGAAGGTCATGCCGAGTTCGTTGCGGAACAGTCGGCTGAGGGTGCGGGTGCTGGCTCCGATCGTCTTCCCGAGTTCGGCGAGCGTGGCGTTGTCTGCCGGCCTCTCGTGCAGCATCCGGGCAATGGCTTGCAGTCGGTCGTCCCGCGGCTCCGGCAGGTGCAGTGGCTGTTCGTGTGCTTCGCGGAGTTCATCGACGAGGACTCGAAGGAGGCGAGAGCGCGCGGAGCGACTGTAGTCGGGCGCGGCGGGGTCGTGGTTGCGGGGGCCGGTCAGGGCGAGCAGGACCTCGCGGGCGAGGCCGGAGGCCAGGAACACGGCGGGATGCTCTGGTATGAGCCGGGCGATGGATGGCGCGAGAAAGACGATCCGCATATCGGTGTCGCCGTGGGCGCGGTGGTAGTGCGTGAACCCGGCGGGGGTCCAGGCGACCCGGTTGGCGGGAACGATCGACGTGCCGCGCTCGGTGTGAACTGCCAAGACGCCGCTGGCTGCGTATACCAGGTGTCCCCGTGCGTGCGACTGCACTGCGCTTGTTTCGCCGGACGGCCAGAGGTGGCGCCCGCCAGACGGCCACACATATGACGTCACACCGGCGATCAGGCGAGTTTGGCGGCGAACAGGCATCGGTTGGCAGCCTAACGGTAGTAAGCCACACCTTGGCCTGGTGACACTGCCTCCATGCGGAGTGGTCTTCAGCCGCGCGGAGCGCCCGACCGCACCACATGTCATCGAGGCATCGTGCCTCGATGGCGCGGCTCGAGAGAAGGAGAAACGCATGGCGACGTTCGTCCTTGTGCCCGGCGCCTGGAAGGGTTCCTGGTCGTTCGAGGCGGTGGTTCCGCTGCTGGAGCGTGCCGGTCACACCGTTCACGCCCTCACCCTGACCGGTCTGCGGCCGGACGACGACAACGCGACGGTCGCGACCGCCAACCTCGACACGCACGCCGACGACGTATTGCGGCTCCTCGATCGCAACCACATCACCAGCGCGACGCTGGTCGGCCACAGCTACGCCGGGATGGTGATCGCCGCCGCCGCCGACCGCGCCGGCGGCCGGATCTCACGACTGGTGCATCTCGACGCCTACGTACCGCGCGATGGCGAGTCGTGCTGGTCGTCAACGAACGAGCACTTCCGGCAAGTGTTCGCTGGCGGCGCTGCGGCCACCGGCTACGCCGTCCGACCGCCGGACGGCGGCGATCCCCGCCGCCGTCCCCATCCCCTCGCCTCGTTCCTGCAAACGATCCGGCTCACAGGCACGCTCGCCCAGGTCCCCCGCCGGGAGTTCGTCTACTGCTCGGGATGGGAAGACCGGACGCCGTTCGCTGAACTCCGCACCCGACTCCAAGCCGATCCCCAGTGGCAGGTTCACGACCTCCCAACCGGCCACGACGCAATGCACGAGGCCCCGGAGGCGGTCGCTGCACTGCTGCTCGGCGACTGCATCGCGGCTACGTCGACGCACAGATGACAGGCCTGCCGGCGAGGGCCGCACAAGCCCAGTTCATCCGGCCCCCATCATTCATGACTCTTCCGGGGCCACGGCGTCCCCGGGGGCCACCCACTCCGCGCGCATGGCCGAGATCGGGAGGCCGCGTAGGGGCGCAGAGGACCCATCGGAAAGACCTCGACGTGCTTGACGCTACCTAGGACCGTCCCGACCTGACCATGTTCGGCCGGCTCGACGCGCTCGGCCTCGAAGTCACCGGGCAGTGGCTCGACCCGGATCACGCAGTGCCGGCGTGCCGAGTCGTTGAACCGGACCGGTGGTGCCGCCGGTGCGGCTGTGAAGGATCGCCGCGCGCCACGGTGACCCGGCGGCCGGCGGTACGCGCTCGCTTGGTGGACCGGCAAGGCGGGAGACCCAGCCGCTGCCGTGGAGGCCATGAGGGACCTGCTGAGCCGACTGGAACGGATAGCGAGCCCCGACCATCCCGATCTCCCCTAACGGCTCGGCCGCTCCATCCAGGACCTCATCGCGATCGTGTCCGGCCTGCGCAAGCACGGCGTCGGATTCACCTCGCTGCACGAGGCGCTCGACACGACCACGCCCAGCGGGTGCCTGGTCTTCCACGCCTTCGCGGCCCTGGCGGAGTTGAGCCGCGAACTCATCGTCCGGGACACCAACGAGGGCCTGGACGCCGCCCGCGCCCCGAGGTGCTCGCCTGGGCCGCCCGCCGTATCCCGCAGGAGCGGGCGTCGTACACAGGCCGCCGGGCAGCGTGGCCAGTGCGCGGTGCGGGTCCTACCGGAAGGCGGCGATGTTGCGTCGGGCCCAGTCGGCGAAGGTGCGGGGCGCTCGGCCGAGGACCCGCTCGACGTCGGGGCTGATCCGCTGCTCGGCGGGGTTGGGCTCGCCGATGGCATCCAGGGTGGTCTCGACCACGGCCTCGGGCATGAACCGCAGCATCTGCGCGCGGGCCTCCTCGCGGGTCTGCTCGATGAACCGGACCGGCTCGCCGAGCGCGTCGCCGAGCGCCTCGGCTCCTTGCCGGGGTGTGGTGAGGGCGGGCCCGGTCAGCTCGTAGACCTGGCCGGCGTGGCCGTCCTCGTGCAGGGCTGCGGCGGCGACTTCCGCGATGTCGGCCGGGTCGATGGTCGGCAGGCCGACGTCACCGAACGGCGCGGCGACCGTCCGATGCGCACGGACCGTCTCCGCCCAGGCGTACGCGTTGGAGTTGAAGGCACCAGGCCGCAGGATCGTCCAGTCCAGGTCCGACTGCCGGACGGCGTCCTCGATGGCCCGCATCATGCCTCCATGGGATGCCGACCGGGGCCGGGTAGCGACTCCTATGGAGGACAGCAACACGATGCGGCCGACTCCGCCGGCTTTCGCGATGTCGAGGATGTCCCGTGGGCTCAACAGATGGGCACTGGCACCGCCGTCGTGCAGGAACAGCGCGTCAGCGCCGTCAAGGACGGGCCGAAGGCTCTCCGGGTCGGTCAGGTCGGCCTGCCGTTCTCGCACGCCGTCCGGTACGGCCGCGTCCGAGACCCCTCGGGACACCGCGGTCACCTGCCCGCCGACTGCCGCGAGTGCCCGCACGAGCGGCCGGCCCACGTTACCGGTCGCTCCCGTCACTACGATCATGAGTAACTCCCCCTGTCAGTTCACCTGGTGGTGCTCGCCCGAGCGGGCGAGCACGTCGCGGTTCGGAATGACCTCGCTGCGACCCGGTGAAGCTAACACCGTCGGTATAGTAGGTACCTACAGGAAAGTGACTATCCATAAGGGGCCCCATGGCTGGCGACGCGACCTGGACGGCATCCGCACCGACAGACCCCGAACTGGCCTGTCCGATCAGCCCAGTCGTGGACATCGTGTTCAGCCGGTGGACCACACCGATCCTGTGGTCCCTTCACATGCACGGTCGGCAACGGTTCGTCGAGCTGGAACGCCGGATCACCGCGATCACACCGAAGGTGTTGACCCAGCGGCTGCGGCAGCTGGAACGCGACGGCCTGATCGTGCGCACCTACCACCCAGAGGTCCCCCCTCGGGTCGAGTACGAGATCAACGAGCTGGGCCAAAGCCTCGCCCCGCTGTTCGCCCACCTCGCCGAATGGGCCGCCGGCAACCTCGACAAGGTCGACCTGGCCCGGCACGACTATGACGCCAGGCCCTCGACGTCGGTCATCCGCTGATCGCTTCACAGCTGTCGGCGACTCGACAAGAAGCCGTTCGCGAGGGCTACCACCGCTCGCGCGAGTACTTCCCGGAGAAGCGGGCCGGACGGAGAGCGTGCAGCCGTACGCCGCGTTCACGCCAGGTCGTCGACGTGCTCCTCGGCCGGCCGTGCGAGCGGTCGGGGGTGGCGAGGCCGGGGATCCGTCGGCCAACGAGTACGTGACGGTGCCGTCGTAGGCCGCGAGGAGCAGTCCTCCGGTGTAGGGGCCGACGAAGACGCCGAGCTGGGCAAAGGTCTGCGCGCCGAAGTAGGAACCCCGACGCTCCTCCGGCGCGATCCGGTCGACGATGGCGAACTCCGCCGGGTAGATCAGGATCTCCCCCAGCGAGAACACCACCATCGCGGCGACGAAGTGCCAGGTCACCTCCGACAGCGCGAAGCCGACCATACCGAGGACGGTCAGCAGGCCACCGGCGGTGATGGAGGTGACGCGGTTGCGCTTCTCCATGAACCGGGTGACGCCCAGTTGCGGCTCTGTCCGGTCGTCGGGGACCGCTGGTGGCTGAGAGACACCCCGCACCTGGGCCGACGACCGGGTCGACCGGCGGATCGAGGTGCCGCTCGATGCGGCGGGCCTGACGCGCTGACCGGCCTCACTCCTCCCAGCCGGGCTCCGGGACCGGTTTGCCCGGCGGGGTGAAGGCCGCGAGGACCGTGGCGGTGATGTGTGCGGCGGCGCGGTCCGGGGTGAGGTTTCCGGTACGGACCTCGTCGGCGGCGCCCTTCATGATCGAGTACAGGACGTTGATGAGCCACGGGATCGACAGGTCGGTCCGGAAGGCGCCTTCGGCGCGACCCCGGGCGATCAGGGTCTCGACCCGGGCGGCCGGGCCGTCGTGCAGTTCGCGGATTCGGCCCGGCGGGAGTTCTCGCTGGGCGGCGACGAGCAGCGCGCGCGCCCGGTCGACGAGGTGCCAGCTCGCGTCGACGAGGCGGGCGAGGGCGAGCCCTGGGTCGCCGGTCAGGTCGACGTGGTCCAGCGCCGCGTTGCCCTGCCCGATGGCCCTGGCCATCGCGGCGTCGACGAGCTCGGCGCGCGAGGCGAAGTGGGAGTACAGCGTCACCCGGCCGACGCCGGCGGCGCGCGCGACCTCGCTGAGGCTCGCGTCCGGGTTGTGTCCCAGGTCGATGCTCCGGAGGGCGTCCGCGCGCTTGGCGGTGCTTCGCGTACTCATGCCGCGAAAACCGCAGACGCCTACGCACCGGGAGAACCCCATCCGATGCGCTGGCTCACTCTGGGCCTGCTGGGGCCGGCCCAGCTCATGCTGATCCTCGACCTCACCGTGGTGGCCATCGCGCTCCCCCACATGGAGGCCGATCTGCATCTGGGGCGCGCCGCCCTCACCTGGGTGGTCAGCGGATACGCCCTGACCTTCGGCAGCCTGATGCTGCTCGGCGGCCGGGCGACCGACCTGTTGGGCGCCAAGGGCGTGGCCCTGGCCGGACTCACCGTCTTCACCCTTGCCTCCCTCACGGCCGGACTCGCGACCGGTGCGCCCATGCTGCTCACCTCCCGGGTGGCGCAGGGCGTCGGCGCCGCGCTGTTGTCGCCGGCGGCCCTGTCCGTGGTGGTGCGGCTCTTCGACGGCGACGAACGCAACAAGGCGCTCGGCATCTGGTCGGCGCTCGGCGGCGGGGGCGCCGCCCTGGGCGTGCTGCTCGGCGGGGTCATCACGGCCGGGCCGGGCTGGACCTGGGTGTTCTTCATCAACGTCCCCGTCGGCCTGGTCATCCTCGTCGCGCTCGTCCGCCGGCTGCCGGACGCCTCCCCCAGCAGCTCGGTGCGGGTGGCGACCATGAGCGCGTTGACCCGGATGCCCTGTCGGCCGTACTCGGCGGCGGCACGGGTCGGTCCGAGCACCGCCCGCTCGGCGGCGACGTAGGTCGCGGCGGCGCCGGTGGCGAACGGCCCGGCGGTGCTGGAGGTGTTGACGATCACCCCGCCCGTCTCCCGCCCGAGCAGCACGGGGATCTGCTCCCTGAGGCAGTTCCAGACCCCGCGCACGTTCACGTCCATGATCCGGCGTAGAGGGCGTCGTCCGTCTCGTGCAGCGGTGCCCCGCGCACACCCCACCCGGCGTTGTTGAACGCCGCGTCCACGCCGCCGTACGTCTCGACGGCGAGCCGTACGGCCCGCGCGACCTCGGCGCGCGAGGTCACGTCGGCCGGTGCCGCCGACGCCCGGCCGCCCGCCTCCCCTGTCTCCGCCACGAGCACGTGCAGCCGCGCCTTGCGCCGGGCGACGAGCCCGACCGAGGCCCCCTCGGCTGCGAAGAGCCCGGCAGCGGCGGCGCCGATCCCGCTGGACGCCCCGGTGATTTCCGGCGGGCGGGGGTACCCGGGGCAGATGACGTCCTACGAAGCGGCAGCGGCGAGTTCCGCGTTCGGTGTGGTGGCCGTGCTCATCGGCGGTCTGGTGATCACCGGCGCGCTCATCTGGGCGGTACGCCTGGGCACGAAGGTACGGCGGCAGGAGTCGCGGCCACCGCGGCCCTCCGAGCAGCCCACCCGCCCGGCGCCCGGCACCGGCCAGGACAGCCATGAGAGGCGGGAACCGAACGAGATGCCCCGCGACGGCGCGCGCCTCACGCCCCATGAACTCGGCGCCTCCGGCACCCGACGCAGCGACGACCAGACCCGCCCGCGCTGGAACTCGGGTGCCGACGGCTCGTCCGGCGACGGACCCGGCAGGACTTGAGCAGGACTGACGGCGGTCATGAGGAGGGCGGAGCCAGAGCCGGCTCCGCCCTCCTCATGACCGCCGTCAGTCCTCGCTCCGCATGACGTTCCCCTCGTTCCCCCACCGCTTCGGTTCCGCCTCCGCGTCGGCCGTCGCGCGGACGCAGGTGCGGATGCCCTGCCCGCGCAGCCGGCGCGCCCTCGCCCAGCCCGTCTCGGGTCGGCGGAGGGTGTCCGTCTCCTTCGCTTCCGCAGTCACAACGGTTCATCTTCCTTTCTGTGCACGGTCCGTTCCCCTCGCTCCACCTGTCAGTCACCGAGTCTCCACGGACCGCCCGAAGAAACACGGAAACGGCGGTTCCACAAGCCCTCCCCCGATCCACCCCCTCCTCGCCGGCCCGACACTCTGACCGATTTATCCGCATTCAATGAGGTTTGCACGGAACTGGGCGGGCCACTCGGACGAAGAGGTGGCCATGTCCAACACCGAGAACACCAGAAACAGCAGGCCGGAGCCGATGGAAGTGATGCGCCGGGCACGCGCCCAGTTCGCGGAGCTGACCGGCGTCGCCGCGGAGACCGTCTCGTCCTTCGAGCGCACGGAGGAGGGCTGGGTCCTCGAGATCGAGGCCCTCGAACTCTCCAAGGTGCCGGACACCATGAGTCTGATGGCGGGCTACCAGGTCGAGCTCGACCCGAAGGGACGGCTCACCGGCTACCGGCGCGTCCGCCGTTACGAACGAGGGCGGGCCGACGCACATCGGCCCGGCGGCCGATAGGGCCGCCGGATCACCCGTTACCACCGGAGGAGGCAGCACCGGCATGACCGTTGTCCCGGCACAACAGACCAGCGGTGGAGGCGGCAGCAGCCTCTACGACGTGCTGGAACTCGTCCTCGACAGGGGTCTCGTCATCGACGCGTTCATACGCGTCTCCCTGGTCGGCATCGAGATTCTCAAGATCGACATACGGGTCGTGGTGGCCAGTGTCGACACCTATCTGCGGTTCGCCGAGGCATGCAACCGCCTCGACCTGGAGGCGGGGCCGCGCAAGGCCCCGGGCCTGCCCGACCTGGTCGGCGAGATCACCGAGTCCGGCGCCCGCGGCAAGTCCAAGGGTGTACTGGCCGGCGCGGCCGAGACCGTGTCCGGCGCCGTCAAGCAGGCCCGCGGGGAGGCCGAGACCGAGACCGGGCCGCGCGACAGCGAGCCCCGGCCACGCGACGCCGAGTCCCGCCCGCGCGCCCGTAAGAGCACGGCCTCGCGCCGCAGGGAGCGGGAGGAGGAGCGGGAGTGACTACGTACGTCTATGGCATCACCACCGCCTCGCATCCGGCTCTCCCGGACGGCATGGCGGGAGTCGGCGACCCCCCGGTGACCGTGCGGGTCCTCAAGAAGGGGCGGCTGGCGGCCGTCGTCAGTGACGCGCCCGAGGGACTGCGCCCCAAACGCCGGGATCTGCTCGCCCACCAGGCCGTGCTCGCCGAGGCGGGCGGCGCCGGCTGTGTGCTGCCCATGCGGTTCGGCAGTGTCGCTCCCGACGACGACGCGGTCACCGGCGTGCTCGCCGAGCGCTCCGAACACTACGAGGAACGGCTGCGGGCCCTCGATCACAAGGTCGAGTACAACATCAAGGCCACCCACGTCGAGGACGCCGTACTCCGCCGGGTGCTGACGGACAACCCCGAGTTGCGGGCCATCGCCGAGGCCAACCGGCAGGCGGGCGGCGGCACCCACGAACAGCGCGTCCAGCTCGGCGAGATGATCGCCGCCGCGGTCAGGGCGCAGGAGGCCGAGGACTCGGTCCTCGTACAGGAGGCTCTGGAGCCGTTCGCCGCGGCCGTCGGCGTGGGGCCCGAGTCGACCGGCTGGCTGGCCAATGTCTCGTTCCTGGTGGACCGGGACGCGGCGGCCGACTTCGTCAAGGCGGTGGCCGGGTTCGGAGAGTCGCAGCCGCACCTCGATGTGCGTATCAACGGCCCCCTGCCGCCGTACAGCTTCGTCGAGCCGGGCCCGGCGGTACCCGCCGGCACGGGCCGGGGGAGGTAGGTGGGTGTCATGGGACTGATCGGAGAGATTCTGCTGCTGCCGTTCGCCCCGGTGCGGGGCAGCGGATGGGTGCTCGAACAGGTCCGCCGTGAAGCCGAACGGATCTACTACGACCCCGCCGCGATCCGGGCCGAACTCGCCCGGCTGGAGGAGCAGTTGGAGCACGGGGAGATCACGGAGGAGGAGTTCGACCGGGCGGAGGACGAACTCCTCGACCGGCTGGAGATCGCGATGCGCGAGAACCGCGAGAACCGCGGGAACACAGAATCGGACGGGAGAACAGCGCCATGAACGGCATGGGACTGGGCCTTGCGCTAGGGGCCGGATACCTCCTCGGACGCACGAAGAAACTGAAATTCGCCCTGGCCCTCGGCTCTCTGGCAGCCGGCAAGAAGCTGAACCTGACCCCGGGCGGCGTCGCGGAACTGGTGTCACAACAGCTGCGCGACAACCCGCAGTTCAAGGAACTCGGGGAGCAGCTGCGCGAGGATCTGCAGGGCGTCGGCAAGGCCGCCTCCGGGGCGATGGTCGAGCGCCGGATGGAGTCGCTGGCCGACCGGCTGCACGACCGTACGTCCAAGGTCCGCGACCAGCTCTCCGGCGTCGTGCCCGAGGACGAGGAAGAGCCCGACGAGGAAACGCCCGTCGACGAAGAGCCTGACGAGGAAGAGCCCGAGGAAGCAGAGCCCGACGAGGAAGCGGCCGACGAAGAAGAGCCCGCCGAAGCAGAGCAGGCGGAGTCCGCCGAGGAAGACGAGGAGCCTGAGGAGCCTGAGGAGCCCGAAGAAGCTGAGGAGGACGAGGCCAAGGGTGCCTCCGGTGGCGGCGACCGGCCGCGGCGGAAGCGTACGGCCCAGAAGACGGCGCCGAAGAAGCCCGCCCGCAAGGCGCCGGCCAAGACACCCGCCAAGAAGGCCCCGGCACGCGGTTCGGCCGGCAAGAAGACGGCGGCCAGGAAGAAGACCACGGCTTCCAGGGCCCGATCGGCCAAGGGAGGCGAGGACCGATGACCAGGACCCCTGGTGCGAACGACGCCGGCCCCCTGTCCGAGCTGGTGCAGAGCGAGGCCGCGGACCGGCTCAAGGAAGAGGTGCAGGAATACCTCGCGGCCCAGGCCCAGCGCATGCTCATGGGCGTGGGGCACAAGCTGGGCGATACGACGGCCAGACTCAACGGCATCGCCGAGGGCGGCAGCTCGGGCGGCCTCGGCCGGCTGCTCGAAGGCGGACGGAAGCTCGCCGAAGGCAAGGGCCCGCTGCGCTCGGTCCTGGAACTCGGTGCCTCACACGCGAAGGACAGCGTCATGGGCGCATTCAAGAACCTCGGAGGCGGCGGCAAGGGCAAGCCCAAGGGCGGTCCGAGCAAGAAGCCCACCGTCATCATCGAGCAGATCGACGTCGGCGTACCGCTGCGGACCGCCTACGACCAGTGGACGCAGTACCAGGACTTCAGCACCTTCGCCAAGGGCGTCACGAACGCGAACCGCGCGGACGACATCCAGTCGGACTGGCAGCTGAAGGTCCTCTGGTCCAACCGCAGTTGGAAGGCCACGACCACGGAACAGGTCCCGGACGACCGGATCTCCTGGACGTCGGAGGGCGCCAAGGGCACCACAAGGGGTGTCGTCTCCTTCCATGAGCTCGCCGAGAGCCTCACCCGCGTCCTGCTGGTCATCGAGTACTCCCCCTCGGGCTTCTTCGAGAAGACCGGCAACATCTGGCGCGCCCAGGGCCGCCGGGCCCGGCTCGACCTCAAGAACTTCGCCCGCTTCATCACCATCAAGGGTGAGGCCGAGGACAGCTGGCGCGGCGAGATCCGCGACGCCGAGGTCGTCCGCTCGCACGAGGACGCGGTCGCGGAGGAGAACGAGGAGAACGAGGAGAACGAAGAGGGCGAGGAGGAATACCAGGAGGAGGACGCGGAGGGAGCCGCCCCGGACGACGAGTACGACGACAACGAAGCAGAAGCGGAGTACGAGGAGGACGAGGACGAGCCCGAGGACGCCTACGAAGAGGAAGAAGAGGCTGAAGAGGGCGAACCGGAGCCCGCCGAGGCCGGTGCCCGCCGATGACCACGCCGGGCAGGCTGCCGGAACCGTACGGCCAGGGCGGAACCAGTCTCGCGGACGTCCTGGAGCGCGTCCTGGACAAGGGTGTCGTCATCGCGGGCGACATCCGGATCAACCTTCTCGACATCGAACTGCTCACGATCAAGCTGCGCCTTGTCGTCGCCTCCGTCGACAAGGCGAAGGAGATGGGCATCGACTGGTGGGAGGACGACCCGGCGCTCTCCACCCGCGCCCGGCGCGACGCGCTGGCCCGGGAGAACGCCGAGTTGCGCGAGCGGCTGACCCGGCTGGAGGAGCTGGATCCCGGGCTCGCCTCTCCGGACGTCCGCGAGAGGAGTCGAGACGTCCGCGAGAGGAGTCGAGATGACGGCACTGCGTTACGTGTACGCCGTGTGCCGGCCCCTTGGTTCGCCCCTGCCCGCCGGTCTGACGGGCGTCGAGGGAGATCCCCCCACGCTGCTCGCCCACCGCGGCATGGTCGCCGTGGTCGGCCGGGTGGCGGAGGAGGACTTCGCCGAGGAGCCGCTCCGCCGGCATCTGGAGGATCTGGACTGGCTGGCGGCGACCGCCCGCGCGCACGCGCAGGTCGTCGAAGCGCTCACCGCCGTCACCACACTCCTGCCGCTGCGGCTCGCCACCGTGTTCCGGGACGACGACGGCGTACGGCTGATGCTGGAGGAACGTGAGGACGACCTCCGCCGGACCCTGGACCGGCTCGCCGACCGGGTCGAGTGGGGCGTGAAGGTCTACGTCGAGGCCGGAACAGAGGCCGAGGCCGCGACCGAGACCGCCGGCACGGGCCCGTCGGCCAACAGACCCGCCTCGGGCCGGGACTACCTGATGCGACGGCGCCGTTCGACAAGGGCTCGGGAGGACGCGTGGCAGCGGGCCGAGGAACTCGCGGGCCGGCTGCACGCCACCCTCCGCACACGGGCCGAGTCCTCCCGCCTGCACCCGCCGCAGCACCCCGCCCTCTCCCGGACCACCGGACAGAACGTGCTCAACGCCGCCTATCTGGTGCCGCGTTCGGATTCCGAGGAATTCGTGGAAACAGTGAGCGGTATCAAGGGCGAGGAGCCCGGAACGCGCGTCGAACTCACCGGCCCGTGGGCGGCCTATTCGTTCGTGGACACAGAAGGCGTGGACACAGAAAGCGACGTGGACACAGAAAGCGAAGAGAAGACGACGGGCGAGGAGAGGCAACGATGACCGCCACAGTGGAGCGCCGAGAGGTGGCTCTCGTGGACCTGCTCGACCGGCTGCTCGCCGGTGGGGTGGTGATCACGGGAGACATCACCCTGCGCATCGCCGACGTGGACCTGGTCCGCATCGACCTCAACGCCCTCATCAGTTCCGTGAACGAGAACGTCTCGTCTCCCTGGGGGGATACGCCGTGACCGCTCGCCGCAACCGACTCGACCTCGAACCCGACACCGTCGAGCGCGACCTCGTGAAACTCGTCCTCACCGTGGTCGAGTTGCTGCGCCAGCTGATGGAACGGCAGGCGCTGCGCCGCTTCGACCAGGGCGACCTGAGCGAGGAGCAGGAGGAGCGCGTCGGACTCACGCTGATGCTGCTCGACGAGCGGATGACCGAGCTGCGCGAGCGCTACGGGCTGCGGCCCGAGGACCTCAACCTAGACCTCGGCCCGCTCGGCCCGCTCCTCCCCCGCGAGTGAGCGAGGTCGTCCCCTTCGCGCGCGCGGCTCCGGGGGCCCTGCGGAGTACGGGGCCCCCGGAGCGCCTGGTCCCGTGGGACCGGTGAGCGGTCGAGCGGTCAAGCGGTTCGGACCTCAGATCGGACCTCATTCGGACCTCAGAGGGGTGAGCCGGAGTCCCCGGGGCGGACGCTTCCGCGCCAGCCACCGCCCTCGCCGCCGCTCTCGACGTATTCCTTGAATCGGTGCAGGTCACCCTTGACCCGCCGGTCGATCACGCCCAGCGCGTCCGCGCCCTTCTCGGCGACACCGCTCGGCTCGATGTCCATGGTGAGCGCCACCCGGGTGTGCGCGTCGTCCAGCCGCTCGAACCGGACCGAGCCCCGCTGCCGGGTGCCTCCGCCGACGGAGCGCCAGGTGATCCGGTCGTCCGGCTGCTGGTCGACGATCTCCGTGTCGAACTCGCGCCGTACCCCGCCGATCTTGGTGGTCCAGTGGTTGTGCAGGTCGTCGACCTGCCTGACCTCCTCGACGCCCTCCATGAACTTCGGGAACTCCTCGAACCGGGTCCACTGGTTGTATGCCAGGCTCAGCGGAACCGCGACGTCCACCGCTTCCTTGATCGTGCTCATGGTTCCTCCTCCGGTGTGAGGTCACCGAGTACCCGGGAAACCAGGGCGGAGACGTCTGTGGCCGCTGCCGCCGCCACGCGTGTCACGGCGTCGCGCCGGGCACTCGGTGGCGATGAACACGAAGCGAGCGATCCGTGGGTCCTACTGGCTCGAGTCCGCGCCGCCCGGCGCACCCGATCCCCCGCCGGCCGGTGACCTCGCCGTCGAGGTCGCCGTGGTCGGCGGCGGCATCGCCGGACTGAGCACGGCCTGGGAGCTGGCCCGGCAGGGACGCGAGGTGGCCGTCCTGGAGGCCGGGCGCCTCGCCGCCGGGGTCACCGGGCACACGACGGCCAAACTGACCGCCCTGCACACCCTGGTCTACGACCACCTCAGACGCACCCGGGGCCCGGAGGGCGCCCGGCTGTACGCGCGCTCGCAGACCGCCGCGATCCGGCACGCGGGCGAGATCGTCGGCGAACTCGGCGTCGACTGCGACTGGGAGGAGGCCGCCGCCTTCACCTACGCCGAGGATCCCCGGCACATCGGGGAACTCCGGGCGGAGGCGGAGGCGGCCCGCGAGGCGGGGCTGCCGGCCGAGTTCGTCACGGAGACCGAGCTGCCTTTCCCGGTCGCCGGGGCGGTCCGGGTGACCGGGCAGGCCCAGTTCCATCCCCGGAGGTATCTGCTGGCGCTCGCCGACGACCTGCGCCGGCACGGCACCCCACGGGGACGGCGAGCGGCTGCTGATCGTCACCGGAGAGCATTTCACCCCCGGCACCGCCGATGTCGAGGAGCGGTTCGCCCGGCTGTCCGCCTGGGCCGACGCCCGCTTCCCGGGGCTCACGATCACGCACTGGTGGGCCACGCAGGACAACGACTCCACCGACTCCGTCCCCCTCGTCGGACCGCTCCACCCCGGCAGCCGCCACACCTACGTGGCGACCGGGTTCGGCGGCTGGGGTCTGAGCGGCGGCATCATGGCGGGCCGGCTGCTCGGTGAGCTCGTGGCCGGCCGCGAGGTCGAGTGGAGCGGTCTCTACGATCCCCGTCGGCTGGCCTCCGTCGTCCGTGAGGGAGGGACCTTCCTGAAGCACCAGGCCCAGGTGGCCCGGCACTTCGTCGGCGACCGGATTCCGCCCCTGACGGGACCCGGTCCGCAGGACATCGCCCCGGGCGACGGGGCCGTCGTGCGGGTGGGCGGACGGCAGTGTGCCGTTCACCGTGACGAGGGCGGCCAGCTCCAGGCGGTCTCGGCCCGCTGCACCCACCTCGGCTGCCTCGTGGCCTTCAACCGGGCGGAACAGGCCTGGGAATGCCCGTGCCACGGCTCCCGCTTCGCCCCGGACGGACAGATCCTCCAGGGCCCCGCCGTGCGGCCCCTGGAGAAGCGCGACCTCTGAGGCCGCCCACAAGGGCCCGGCCGTGTCCCCCCACGGACCGGCACCGGGAGGGTCACGGAAGTATCGGCTCGCGGCGATTCGGCCACGGTCGGCGGCCCGGCCGCCGTGCAATGCGGGGGTGGACGATGCCTGTGCCCCGGAATCACTGGTGGGGAACGCGGCTCAAACACGCGTGTTCGAGACGGGTGGGCGGCTCGTTGTCCCGGTCATCATCAGACATCCCCAACCCGGCCTTCGGGCCGCGCTGTTGGTGACCGGCATGCCCCCGACCCCTCGTCGCGCGAACCGCAGGAGAAGCCATGATCCCCACCCTTGTCCTCCCCCGTCCTCGTCCCGGGCGGCCCGAGGCCGTCCGGGCAGCTGACCGAGCCGGTGTGACCACCGGTGACGGCGCCACCCCGGTGCGCGTCGCGGACAGCTCACGCCCGACACCGAGGTGGGGGGCATGACCGACCCGCAGTTCCTGCCGGCACCTGTCCGTGCCTGGGCCGAGAGCACCCTGGGCGCGCTCGTCGCCGTACGCCCCGCACCGCCCGGCCCGTCCCCCGCCGGTGTGTGGCACGTCGTCCGTGCGTGCGACGACGCCCGCTTCCAGGTCAAGATCGCCCCCACGCCCGGGGCCTTCACCCGGGAGACGTTCGCCTACCGGCACGCCGTGCCCGCCCTCGGCCCCGGCAACGCGCCGCGTCTGGTGGCCACCTCCGCACGGCAGTTGGCGCTGATCGTGACCGCCCTCCCCGGCACGCCCCTGGGTCGGCTGCGGCCGACGGACGTCGTGCCCGGAACGGTCCTCTGGCGGGCCGGATCCCTCCTCGCCCAGCTGCACCAGGCCGGAAGGCCGACCGTCACCGCGTACCGGGAGGCGTCCTCGGTGCTGTCCCGCCTCGCCGACGAGTCGGCTCACCACGTCGACATGGCCGGCGACTGGCTGCCGGCGGAGGACCAGAAGTTCGTCATGGCGCTCGCCGACCGTTTGCGGGTCGTCGACCGGCTGCCCCTCGGGTTCGTGCACGGGGGCGCCCTGGCATCGAGTCTTCTCTGGTCCGACGGGTCGCGGGCGGCGCTGCGGGACTTCGAGCGGTCGCGCTTCGCCCCGGTCGTCCTGGACTTCGTCCATCCGGCCGACGGGCTCTGGGCCACCCGGCGCGACACGTTCTTCGACGGTTACGGCCGCGCCCTCGGCCACGGCGAACGGCTCGCCCTGCGCTGTCTGACGGGCCTGCGCGCGGCGCGGTCGATGGCCGAGGGTCGCGCGGCCGGCGACCGTACGGCCGCGCGCCGCGGCCGGGCCGTACTCCACCGGCTGAAGAACGAGGTGAGCGCGTGATGCCCGGGCGACCGCTGATCGTCCCCGGCGGGCCGGCGGTACGCCGTCCGGGCCGGGGGCAGGGAGGGGGCCGGTGAGCGCCACGTCCCGGCCGGAGGCGACGAGCCGTGCGGTGGGCACCGGCAGGGTGCCGCCCCCGCCGCCCGCCGAGCTGCGCTACGGCGGCAAGTTCAGCAAGAACCCGTTGGAGGAGGCCGCGTTCGCGGCCATGGTCCGGCGGTTGCCGGCGGTGCTGTCGCGGACCGCGCGGATGGCGTGGGCGATCGACCGCCGGGCCGTGCTGCTCCTTGCCGGCTGCCAGCTGGCCGTCGGTGTCGGCGCCGCGGTCCAGCTGACGGCCACCGCGCACGCGATGCGTTCGGTCTTCGGCGCCGGGCCCGTGCCCGACCGGCTCCACCAGGCGCTGCCCGCCCTGCTGGTCATCGCGGTGGCCGCGATGACCGGGCGGGCGGCGACCGCGCTGTCGTCGTACGCGGACGGCCGGATCACCCCCCTGCTGACCACGGAGGCGGACAGCACCCTGGTGGAAGCCGTGTGCCGGATCGAGGCCGCCGCCCGCGCCGAGGACGGCTGCGCCGACCGGCAGGAGGCCGCGGAGATGGGCGTGGTCCGCAGCCACTTCATGATCCAGGACGCCACCCGTCTCACCGCGGCCGTCATCCGTATGGTCACCGCGAGCGGGGTGCTGACGGTGCTGCACCCGCTGCTGCTGCCCCTGCTGCTGCTCGCCGTCGTCCCCGCCGGAGTCGGCGCGGTGCTGCACGCCCGGGTCACCTACGAGACGCACTACGCGAACGTGGGCGACCGCAACGTACGGCAGAACCTGCGCGGGTGGGCGACCAGCGCGAAGTTCACCGACGAGATCCGCGCCAACACCATGACCGGCTACCTGAACTTCTGGTACCGGTCGATCTCCGAGCGGATCGACGCCCGCACTCTCGCCGTCGCGCCCAGGATGCTGAGGATCGTCCTGTGCAGCTCGGCGATCGGCGGGGTCTTCCTGGTGGCCACCTGGGCCGCGCTGGCCTGGCTGGTGAGCACCGGGAGGATCGAGCCGGCGATCGCCGGGACCGCGGTCGTCGCCGTGCAGACCACGCTCGCCGCGCTCTCCCAGCTGGTCACCAACGGCGCGGCCATGTTCCACACCTCGCTCTACCTCGCCGACATGGACTCCTTCCTCGACTACGCCGCCGAACGTGCCCCGAAGCGGGGCGAGTCGGCCGTCGCCGGGCCGTTGGCGGAGATCCGGGTGGAGGAGGCCGTCTACCGGTACCCGGGCAAGGAGAGACCGGCCGTGGACGGGGTGTCGCTGACGGTGCGCCGGGGCGAGATCCTCGCCCTGGTCGGCGAGAACGGATCGGGGAAGTCCACGCTGTCCCGGCTGCTCGCCGGAATCTTCCTGGCCGACAAGGGCAAGGTCCGCTGGAACGGCCGGGACGTCACCGGCCTCGACCCCGACAGCCTGTGGAACCTCTCCGGGCTGGTGCCGCAGAGTTTCGCGCAGTGGCCGCTGTCGGTACGGGACAACGTCACCCTCGGCCAGCCCCGCGAGGAGGGGGACGGCCTGGTGTGGGAGGCGGTCGACGCGGTCGGCCTGACCGGGGCCGTCGAGGAACTCCCGGCCGGTCTGGACACGCTGCTGGCCCGGGAGCTGTGGGGCGGCAGCGAGTTGTCCGGCGGGCAGTGGCAGCGTCTTGCCTGCGCCCGCGCCCTGTACCGCAAGGCGGGGCTGCTGATCCTGGACGAGCCGACCTCGGAGATGGACGCCCGCGGCGAGCACACGATCCTCCGGAAGATCAGGGCGCTGGCCGGCGACTGCGTCACGGTCGTGGTGACCCACCAACTGGTCAACACGAAGATCGCCGACCGGATTCTCGTCATGGAGCACGGCCGGATCGCCGAACAGGGAACCTACGACCAACTCGCCGCCGGAGGCGGCCTGTTCGCCGAACTCCTGGCCCTCTCCACCAACCGCTGACCCTCCGGGGTGCCGCGCCCCGGGTCCTCCCGGCGCGGCACCCCACTCCCCCGAGGAGCCCTACCGGTGGCATTCACCAGGACCGACGAGTGGGACGCGCACTACGCGAGCGGCAGGACGTTCCGGCCTCTCACCGACGCCGAACGCCGACTGCTCGCCGCACACGCCCCCGCCCCTGCCGACGGGGTAGCCCTGGACATCGGCTGCGGGCTGGGCGCTACAGGGGCTGTTGGAGCAGCTGCTGGCGCCCCTCGGCGGCCTGGACAGCGCCCGGACGCACGCGTTCACCAGCGAGCTCAGGACCCTGCTCGACGTGCCGCTCGATCCCGCCGAGACCTCCCAGGAGACGTCATGACCGTCACCGCACCGCCCGCCGACAGCCGCGTCATCGCCCTGGCGCACTTCGCGGCCCGGGCCGTCCTGGAACACGTCCTGGCCCGTCACGGAGCCACCTACCCGCAGCAGATCACCCTCCGGACGGCCCTCACGGCCGACGGGCCGCTGGACGCCGACGCGCTGGTCGCCCGGGTCGCCTCGACGCTCAGGGCCGACCCGGAGTCCGTGCGCGCGACGGTCGGCGAACTCCTCACCAAGGGGCTGCTGACGGACGAGGGGCCGCACATCGGACCCACGGCCGCCGGGCGGGAGCTGTTCGCGACCGTCGGCGCCGAGACGGCCCCGGTCTCCGCCCGGATCTACGCCGGGATCCCGGCCGAGGACCTCGCCGTCGCCGGCCGGGTGCTCGCACACGTCACCGAGCGGGCGAACGCGGAGCTGGCCGCCCTGAACGCCCGGTAGCCTCACCCGTCCAGTAGTGGAATATTCAACAATGGCGTCCGGTTGACGGCCTCGAAGGAGGCACGAGTGGACATCATGTACGACACGACGCAGGACACGGCCTACTACGCACACGGAACGCCGGCCGAGCGCTGGGAGCGCGCGCGGCTGTTCTTCGACGCGCGGGACTACACCGCCGCGGCGCGGGTGCTGTCCGGGCTGGTCGAGGAGGTGCCGGAGCAGACCGGACCCCGGCTGCTGCTGGCGCGCGCCTACTACCACTCGGCCCAACTGCACCGCGCAGAGACCGAGTTGCGGCTGATCGTCGAGCGCGACCCGGTCGAGCACTACGCCCGGCTGATGCTGGGCCGCACCCTGGAACGGCAGGGGCGGCACGAGGAGGCGGGACCGCATCTGCGGATCGCCTCGGCGCTGGCCGGTGACTTCCCGGAGGAGTGACCCGACCGACACGGGAGCAGGGAACGGGGAGCGGCCCGGCGGTGGTCTTCACCGCCGGGCCGCTCGTGTACGTACGCGGGTCAGGCCGGTGTCCGCAGCCCCCGCCGGTGGGCTATCTCCCCGAGGACGACGTCCACCACCAGGAAGGCGGCGAGCGGGATGCCGAGGAGCGGGACGAAGTAGCCGACCACGGCGACCGCCGCCATCAGCGGGACCAGGACGTACGGCGGGACCTGCGCCCAGGCGCCGCGCGGGATCGGTCGGCCGAAGGCGTTGCCGCGACCGCGCTGCCACCACATCCGGTAGCCCCACACGATCAGCAGGATCAGGGAGAGCGCGAGAAGCATCAGCGCGAGCTGGTTGACCAGGCCGAACAGCACGCCGGTGTGCAGGTCGATGCCCCACCTGGTCAGCTTGGCGAGCAGCGGGTAGTCGGCGAACCGCACGGTGTCGGTGACCTCGCCGGTGGCCGGGTCCACGGCGACCGCGTCCTGCTTCTCGGGCCAGCTGCGCTGCACCTGCCGTACGACGTATGCCGAGGACGCGTCGGCGGGCGGGACCATCTCGACCGGGTCGCCGAGCCCCTTCGCGCGCGCGGCGGCCAGGATCTTGTCCAGGCCGACGCCGTGCTCGCCGTCGCCGCCCGTGCCGGAGGCCGCATCGTGGCCGGCGTGCTCGCCGCCGCCGCTCGCCGCCGCCGAGACGGACGGGGTGGCCTGGCCGAGGGAGGTGCGCAGTTCGTCGATGTTGGCGCCGGCGTACGCCGACCAGGTCAGACCGGTCGCGGACAGGAAGAAGAACCCGGCGGCGGCCCATACGCCGACGGTGCCGTGCAGACCGAGCGTGCGGCGCCGGCCGCTGGTGCCGCGGACCTTGCGCAGCGCGCGGCGGCGGGAGAACCACAGCACGACGCCGCCGCCCGAGATCACCCACAGCCAGCTCGCGGCGAGTTCGCTGTAGAGGCGGCCGTTCTCGCCGAGGTGCAGATCGCGGTGGAACTCGTCGATCCAGGTGCGCAGCGGCAGCGCGCCGGTCGAGCCGTACTGCTCCAGCGCCCCGCGCACCTTCCCGGTGTACGGGTCGACGAACACGGCGAGGGTGTGGGTGGAGGCGACCCCCTCGACGCCGGAGAGCATCACGCGGGTGGTCGCGTCCGCCTCCGGGGAGGGACGCACCGCGGAGACCGTGCCCTCGGGGTGGGCCTCGCGGGCCGCGTCCACCTGCTCGGAGATCGGCAGCTTCGTCTCGCCTACCGGAACGGTCATCTCGTGGCTGTACACGAGCTTCTCGGCCTGGAACGCGCCGGCGTACAGGAAGCCGGTGACGGCTGCGACGAGCAGGAAGGGCGCGACGAACAGCCCGGCGTAGAAGTGCAGGCGCAGCACCAGGGGCCGCAGCGGGGCCCACGGGCCGCGGGACTTCGGCGCGGGGGCGACGGCCTCTTGCGGGGCCTCGTCCGTGGTGGTCGGGGGAGCGGTGGACATCGGCGGGCTTCTCCGGGTTCTGGGGACGGTCTCGGCCATGGTCGTTCAGCCGTGACGGACCAGTAGTCGGAGGCAGGTCCGGTTGAGTTCCCGCGACTTATCGTGACCTGCGTCACAGGCGGCGGTCATGGCATGCTGGCCCGATGGCAACTCCCAGTCCTCGTACACCCCTTGCCGACCGTATCGAGGAACTCCTCGCCCCCGGCGGCCCGTTGCCCGTCGTCGCGGCGGGCGCCCCGGTCCTGCGCTCCGGCGCCGAGCGCTACGACGGCCAGCTGGACCCCGCTCTCCTGGCCCGGTTCGTCGAGGCGTTGCGCGTCACCATGCACGCGGCGCCCGGTGTCGGGCTCGCCGCGCCGCAGGTCGGCGTGGCGCTGCGGATCGCCGTGATCGAGGACCCGGCGCCGGTGCCGGAGGAGGTGCGGGTGGCCCGCGGCCGGGTGCCGCAGCCGTTCCGGGTGCTCGTCAACCCGTCGTACGAGTCCGTCGGTTCGGCCCGTGCCGCGTTCTTCGAGGGGTGTCTGAGCGTGCCGGGCTACCAGGCCGTGGTGGCCCGGCACGCCGAGGTGCGGCTGACGGGTGAGGACGAGCACGGGCGGGCGCTGGACGAGGTGTTCAGCGGGTGGCCGGCCCGGATCGTGCAGCACGAGACGGACCACCTGGACGGCACGCTCTACCTGGACCGGGCCGAGCTGCGGTCGCTGTCCGCCAACCAGACGGTCCTGGAGCGCTGGGCGCAGCCGACCCCGGTGGCGGCGGCGAAGGAACTCAACTTCCCGTTGCCGTAGCTCACTTGTCGCGGAACGCCTCCAGCAGCCGGAGCCACACCTCGCTGATCGTCGGGAAGGACGGGACCGCGTGCCACAGGCGGGAGATCGGCACCTGGCCGACGACCGCGACGGTCGCGGAGTGGATCAGTTCGCCGACGCCCGGGCCGACGAAGGTGACCCCGCGCAGGATCTCCTCCTCCAGGTCGACGACCATCCGGGCGCGTCCCTTGTAGCCGTCTGCGTACAGGCCCGCGCCCGACGCCGAGGACATGTCCACGTCGACGGCACGCACCCGGTACCCCGCCTGTTCGGCCTCCGCCAGTGACAGGCCCACCGCCGCCGCCTCAGGGTCGGTGAAGACCACCTGGGGGACGGACCGGTGGTCGGCGGTGGCGGCGTGGGCGCTCCAGGGGCCGATCTCGGTCAGCGGGTTCCCGGCGGCGCGGGCGGCGATGGCGGCGCCCGCGATGCGCGCCTGGTACTTGCCCTGGTGGGTGAGGAGGGCGCGGTGGTTGACGTCGCCGACGCCGTAGAGCCAGTCGGTGCCGGTGACGAGCAGGCTGTCGTCGACCGTGAGCCAGGACCCGGGCTCCAGGCCGACGGTCTCCAGGCCGAGGTCGTCGGTGCGCGGGGCGCGGCCGACCGCGAAGAGGATCTCGTCGGCCTCGATGCGTTCACCCGTGTCGGTGATGACCACCACGGTGCCGTCGGAGCGGGTCACCGACTGCGCGGAGGTGCCGGTCCGGACGTCCGCGCCGGCTTCGGTGAGTGCCTCGGCGACGAGCTCGCCCGCGAAGGGCTCCATCCGGTCGAGCAGGCCCTTGCCGCGCACGAGCACGGTGACCTGCGCGCCGAGGGCCTGGTAGAGGGTGGCCATCTCGGTGGCGACGACTCCCCCGCCGACCACGACGAGCCGGCCGGGCACGACCTGCGCGCTGGTCGCCTCCCGGCTGGTCCAGGGCTTCACCTCGGCGAGTCCGGGCAGCGGGGGCAGGACGGCGCGGGTGCCGGTGGCGACGGCGACGGCGTGCCTGGCGGTGAGTACCTTGTCGCCCACGGTCACCGTGCGCGGGCCGGTCAGCCGGCCGTGGCCGCGGAAGAGGTCGGCGCCGACGCCGTCCAGCCACTGGGCCGCGCCGTCGTCGTGCCAGTCGGAGGTGAAGTAGTTGCGGTGGGCGAAGACCGCGGCGGCGTCCAGAGGGCCCTGGACGGCTTGGGCGAGGCCGGGCACCCTGCGGGCGTCGGCGCGGGCGAGGACCGGGCGCAGCAGAGCCTTGCTGGGCACACACGCCCAGTAGGAGCACTCGCCGCCGACCAGCTCGCTCTCCACGACCGCGGTGGTGAGACCGGCGGCACGGGTGCGGTCGGCGATGTTCTCCCCCACGGGCCCGGCTCCGAGCACCACGACGTCGTAAGCGATGGTTTCCGTTTCCGTCATGGGGCCAGTCTGGTCGGTGGTGTGCGCGGAGGCCACACGGGTAGGGGCGCGGAATACGGGTCCGGGCCGCAGTGTTGTGCGGACGGTTTCGCCCCACACAGGGAACCCATGCGGGGAACCCACTCAGGGAAGAGGGATTCAGGTCATGAGCAGCACCGTGGAGCTCACCAAGGAGAACTTCGACCAGACGGTCACGGACAACGAGTTCGTCCTGATCGACTTCTGGGCGTCCTGGTGCGGGCCGTGCCGTCAGTTCGCGCCGGTGTACGAGAAGGCCGCGGAGGACAACCCCGACCTGGTGTTCGGCAAGGTGGACACCGAGGCGCAGCCGGAGCTGGCGCAGGCCTTCGGTATCCAGTCCATCCCCACGCTGATGATCGTCCGGGACCGGGTCGCCGTGTTCGCCCAGCCCGGCGCGCTGCCCGAGGCCGCCCTGACGGACGTCATCGGACAGGCACGCAAGCTGGACATGGACGAGGTCCGCAAGGCGGTCGAGGCGGAGCAGGCCAAGAGCGAGTAGCCGAGGCCTCGGCCGCCGTCCGGCCAGAACGTCGCCGTCCGGCCAGAACGTCGCCGTCCGGCTAGAACGGGTACGGCGCCACGTCGCCGCGCACCGTGGTCCAGCGGACGTCGGTGAAGGCCTCCAGGTTGGCGTCGCCGCCGAAGCGGGCGCCGGTGCCGGAGGCGGCGACCCCGCCGAAGGGCGCCACGGCCTCGTCGTTCACCGTCTGGTCGTTGATGTGGACGATGCCGGTCGGGATGCGCTCGGCGAGGTCGAGACCGCGGGCGGTGTCGCGGGTGACGATGCCCAGTGAGAGGCCGTAGGAGCTGTGGGCGGCCAGCGTGGCGGCCTCGTCCGGCGTGGCGAAGGCGCGCACGGGGGCCACCGGGCCGAAGACCTCCTCCGCGTAGGCGGGGGTGGTGTCGTCGACGCCCGCGAGAACGGTCGGCCGGTAGAAGAGGTCCTCGTGGGTGCCGCCGGCGGCGAGCTTGGCGCCGGCGCCCGTGCTGGCCTCCACCAGGCCGTGCACCTTGGCGAGTTGGCCGGCGTCGATGAGCGGGCCGAGGTGGACCTGCGCGCGGTGCGGGTCGCCGACGGCCAGGGAGTCGGCCTTGGCGGCGAGGCGCTCGACGTACTCCTCGTAGAGGGAGGCGTGGACCAGGTGGCGGCCGGTGGTCATGCAGATCTGGCCCTGGTGGAAGAACGAGCCCCAGGCGGCCGTGGATATCACGGCGTCGAGGTCGGCGTCCTCCAGGACGACGAGCGCGGAGTTGCCGCCGAGTTCCAGGTGGGCGCGCTTGAGATGGCGTCCGGCCGCCTCGCCTACCGCGCGTCCCGCGGCGGTGGAGCCGGTGAAGGAGATGACGGGGACGCGCGGGTCCTCGACCAGGGCGGCGCCCGTCTCGGCGCCGCCCGGCAGCACGTGCAGCAGGCCCTCGGGCAGCCCGGCCTCGGCGAGGACGGCCGCCAGGGAGAGGCCGCCGCAGACGGCCGTGCGCGGGTCGGGCTTCAGGACGACCGCGTTGCCGAGCGCGAGGGCGGGCGCGACGGAGCGGATCGAGAGGATCAGGGGGGCGTTGAACGGGGAGATCACCCCGACCACCCCGACCGGGACCCGTCGGGTGTACGACAGCCTGGGCGCCTCGCTGGGCAGCACCTGCCCGGCCGGGCGGGAGGCGAGGGCGGCGGCCTCGTAGCACTCCTGGGCGGCGACGTGGAGTTCGAAGTCGGCCTTGCCGGGGATGGATCCGGACTCGCGCACGATCCAGTCGCGCAGTTCGTCGGCGTGCGCGGCGAACAGGTCACCGGCCCGGCGGAGCACTCCGGCGCGGACGAAGTGCGGTACGCGGGCCCAGTCGGCCTGGGCGGCGCGGGCGGCCTCGGCGGCCGGGGCGACGTCCTCGGGGGCGGCCAGTACGACCGTGCCGAGCCGCTCGCCGGTGGCGGGCTCGGTGACGGCGTACTCGGGTCCCGTCAGGGTGCCGGACTGCCAGGTCCGCGGGTCGAGCAAAGGGGATTCGAGCAAAGGCATGCGGCTCTCCGATCGGTGTCCCGCGGGACCCACGGCTCACAAGGGCAGCGGAAGTCCCGTGTAGTTCGCAGCCAGTTCGGCGGCGGCGTGGCGGGATGCGGTGATCCGGCGCAGCCGGGCGAGCTGCATCCGGTGGTCGAACGCATCCCCATCTGGTTGAGCGTGCAACATCCTAGTCATGTCGTAGGAGAAACGGATGGCCTGCCACACGCGCTGGAGGGAGAGCTCCGAGTACCTGTCCAGGGTCCGGCTCGAGCCGGTGGTGTGCAGTTCGGTGAAGGCTCGGGCGAGGATCCGCACGTCCGAGACGGCGAGGTTGAGTCCCTTGGCCCCGGTCGGCGGGACGACGTGGGCGGCATCCCCGGCGAGCAGTAGCCGGCCGTGCCGCATCGGTTCGTGGACGTGGCTGCGCATCGGGGTGACGGCCTTGGCGGTGATCGGGCCGCGGCGCAGTGTCCAGTCGCCGTCGATGGCGAAACGGGCGGCGAGTTCGTCCCAGATCCGGTCGTCCGGCCAGTCTTCTCCCCTTGTCCCGTTGGGGACTTGGAGATACAGCCGGGAGACCAGCGGCGAGCGCATGCTGTGCAGGGCGAAGCCGCGCTCGTGCCGGGCGTAGATCAACTCCGCGCAGGACGGCGGAACTTGGGCGAGCACCCCGAGCCAGGAGTACGGGTGGTCGTGACCGTACGTCCGCACGGCCCCGGCCGGGAAGGCCTCGCGGGCGATGCCGTGGGAGCCGTCGCAGCCCACCACCCACGCGCAGACGAGGGTCTGTTCACGGCCCTCGTGGCGGAACCGTACGACGGGTGAGGCGCTGTCCGGCCTCTCGACGGCGAGCGCCTCCGCCTCGAACAACAGGGGTGGCCCTTCGGCGAGTTGCAGTTCCACGAGGTCTTTCACGATCTCCGTCTGGGCGTAGATCGTGACGGTCCGGCCGCCGGTGAGGGTGGGGAAGTCGAGGTGGTGGCGCTCGCGGTCGAAGCGCAGCTCGATGCCGTGGTGCACCAGGCCCTCGGTGTCGAGGCGGTCGGCGGCACCGGCCGCGCGCAGGGCGTCGACCGTGCCCTGTTCCAGCATCCCGGCCCGCTGCCGGTGCTCCACGTACTCCCGGGTCCGGCTCTCCAGGACCACGCAGTCCAGGCCGGCGCGGTGCAGCAGCCGGGCCAGGAGCAGTCCGGCGGGGCCGCCGCCGATGATGCCGACCGTGGTGCGCATGGCATGCCCCTTCCGCTCAGCTGGAGTCGCGGTGCACCACCGTGGCTCCGTACTCCTGGTGCGACTCGGGCGGGGCACCCGGGTTGCGCACCGCCCGGTCGACCAGGGCCGCGAGGTCCCGGCCGGAGGGCAGCTCCAGCCGCACGGTACTCAGCCGGGGCCGCAGCAGCCTGCCGGGCATCACATCGTCGGCACCTATGAAGGCCGCGTCCTGCGGTATGCGTACCCCGGCGTCCTGCAGGGCCCTCATCAGCAGCATGGCGTACTCGTCGTTGTAGGCGAAGACGCCGTCCAGGCCGAGGTCGGGCCAGCGGTCGACGAGGGCGGCCGCCGACTCCTCCGTGTACGCCAGGGGCAACGGGACGACGGTCGCGTCGGTGCCGTGCAGGGCGTCGCGGGCACCGGCCAGGCGGGGCGCGGAGAACATCTCCATGCCACGCTCCTCGGGGATGACGACACCGATCCGGCGGCGGCCCCGGGCGTACAGGTGATCGACGGCTCTGCGGCCGACCTCGGCGTGGTCCAGGAACACCGAGTGGGCTCCCTCGACGGGCGCGGCGCTGAGGGTCACCACGGCCCGGACTCCGGACCGCTTGAGCACGGCGACCCCGTCGGGTCCGATGCTCGGGCTGGGCACCAGCACGGCGACCGGCCGCAACTCGGCCCAGGCCCGGGCGGCGTCGTCACCGCGCAGACCGGTGGCGCCGTACTGGACGACGGTGTAGTCGAGGCGGCTGAGCGCGCCCTGGACGTCGTGCACGAACTGGCTGTAGCGCTGCCCGGCCGGTACGGGCAGAGTGGGCATCAGGACCATCCGGCTGTGTCCGGCGCGCAGGCTGCGGGCGGCTGCGTGCGGTACGTACCCGAGTTCCTTGGCGGCCTCGTGGACACGGCGGCGGGTGGGTTCGCTGATGCGTACGGCGCTGGTGTTGTTCAGGACGTAGGAGACGGTCGCGCGCGAGACCCCGGCCAGACGGGCCACATCTGCGCTGGTGGGCACGGGGCGGGGCGCCGGCGACTTCGGCGGCGCGGGCGTGTTCGGTATCTGCACCATGACGTACGGCATCTTGGCAGAACCTGTGAACGAATTTCCGCTTGGGGCGCCGCAAATGACGTACGCCCAGCCCACAGCCCCGACACGCCCGCGACCCCCGTCGTCCACCGGGCCGCCGCTTGCCGCCTGCCCGTGCGTACACCGCCCGCCACCGAGCACTTGCCCGTGCGCACAACGCACCGCGGCCGGCCGAGCGCGCGTCCGGCGTCGGAGCCGGGGCACCGGCCGGCCGTCAGGCCGCCGTCACCCGGTCGACCAGGTCGGTCCAGCCACGCTCCAGCCGGGCCAGCGGGGCTCCGCACTGGCGGGTCAGGTGGTTTACCAGTACGGGGTTGAGGTAGCCGAGGAAGGTGTGGGCGAGCAGGTCGTGGTCGGCGTCGGGAGCGGCCTGGCGGAGGAGGAGCATGAGGTGGCTGTGATGGACCCGGAAGGCCGGCACGGAGTAGCGGCGGTCCGGGCCGGCCTCGGCCGCCAGCAGGAGGTCCATCTCGTCGACGCAGCGCCGCAGCATCGTGATCCCGAACGCCCGCAGCCGTTCCGCGGGGGTCGCGCCCGGTCCCAGCGGCGGAGGCCCCGTCAGGAACGCCGCCTGCATCTTCTGCTCCGAGTGGTCGAGGAGCGCCGTCAGCAGACCGGTGCGGTCGCCGAAGCGCCGGAACACGGTCCCCTTGCCCACGTTCGCCGCGGCGGCCACGGCCTCCATCGTGACGCCCGCCGCGCCGTGCTCGGCGATCAGCCGGGCCGCGGCGTCCAGCAGCCGGGCGCGGTTGCGGGCGGCGTCGGCACGCAGGCACGGCTCGTCGCCGGTGAACCCGAGTTGCAGTAACTCGGGCTCGCCGGTGCGCTCCCCGGGCCTTGGGAGAGGTGGCAGCGGTGTGGACATGAACTCAGCGTAAAGCATCCGGCAGAAACTGGACCGCGGTCCGGTTAGGGTGCTAGAACAAGTAGAAGATTAAACGGACCCCGGTCCGGATCAGTAACAGTAACGTTTCAGCACTTTGGAGCACCCATGTCTGTTCGCATCCTCGCGCTCGTCGGCAGCCTCCGGGCCGGTTCGACCAACCGCCAGCTGGCCGAGGCGGCCGTCAAGGTCGCTCCCGAAGGCGCCGAGGTGTCCCTCTACGAGGGCCTGGCCGACATCCCGTTCTACAACGAGGACGTCGACGTCGAGGGCAGCGTCCCGGCTTCCGCCGCCAGGCTGCGCGAGGCCGCGCAGGCCGCAGACGCCTTCCTGCTCGTCTCCCCCGAGTACAACGGCACCATCCCTGCCGTCCTGAAGAACGCCATCGACTGGCTGTCCCGCCCGTACGGCGCCGGCGCCTTCAGCGGCAAGCCGGTCGCCGTGGTCGGCACCGCGTTCGGCCAGTTCGGCGGCGTGTGGGCGCAGGACGAGGCCCGCAAGTCCGTCGGCATCGCCGGCGGCAAGGTCCTCGAGGACGTCAAGCTGTCCATCCCGGGCTCCCTGACCCGCTTCGCCGAGACCCACCCGGCCGACGACGCCGAGGTCGCCGCCCAGCTGGCCGAGGTCGTGGCCCGTCTGCACGGCCACGCGGGCGAGTCCGCGGCCGCCTGAACACGGTCACACCACGAGGGTCCGCGGCGACGGCCGCGGCCCCTCTCCCGCCGCCCCGCCTCCGCTCGGCCCGGCTCAGTCCGACTCGGGCCAGTCGCGTTCCGCCGCTTCCGCTCGGCCCGTCTCCATCCAGTTCGGCCAGTCGCGTTCCCCGCTTCCGCCAGGTCCGGCTCGGTCCGGCTCGCGCCAGTCGCGTAGCCCCGCTTCCGCTCGGCCCGGCTCCGCCCAGTTCGGCCAGTCGCGTTGCCCCGCTTCCGCTACGGCCAGGCTCAGTCCGGCTCGGCCAGTCCCGTTCCCGGCTCCCGCCAGGTCCGGCTCCCGCCAGTCGCGCAGCCCCGCTTCCACTCGGCCCGGCTCCGCCCAGTTCGGCCAGTCGCGTTGCCGGCTTCCGCCAGGTCCGGCTCGGGCCAGTCGCGTTGCCGGCTTCCGCTACGGCCCGGCTCAGTCCAGCTCGGCCAGTCGCGTCACCGCCGGTGCCACGAAGCGCTCCATCCAGCCGGACGTCTCCCCGAGCCGGGGTGCGAGGATCACCGTGTCGATGCCGAGCTTGGCGTAGCCGCCGAGATCGAGCAGGAAGGCGTCGAGGTCGCCGGCCGTGGCCGCCTCGCCGGAGTAGGTGATCGTCTTCAGGACGGTGTCGTAGTCGCGCCCCTCCGTCTCGCAGTGCCCGCGCAGCACGTCGAGCTTGTGCCGCACCTCCTCGGGCGTCGTCGCGAACAGGTTGCAGGCGTCCGCGTAACGGGCGACCAGCCGCAGCGTCTTGCGCTCGCCGGTGCCGCCGATCAGGATCTCCGGGCGCGGGGAGGCGACCGGCGCGGGCACGCACAGGGTCTCCGCGAGTCGGTAGTGGCGGCCCTCGAAGGGACCGTCGTCCTCCGGGTCCCACATCTGCAGACAGATCCGCAGGGTCTCCTCCAGCCGCTCGAACCGCTCCGCGACCGGCGGGAACGGCACGTCGAGCCCCTCGTGCTCACGGTCGTACCAGGCCGCCCCGATGCCCAGCGACGCCCGGCCGCCGGACAGCACGTCGAGCGTGGTGACGATCTTGGCGAGCAGGCCGGGGTGCCGGTAGGTCACGCCGGTGACCAGCGCGCCCAGCTTCAGCGTGGAGGTGTGGGCCGCGAGGAACGCCAGGGTCGTGTAGGCCTCCAGCATCGGAGCCTCGGCGCCGCCGTTGAACTCCATCTGGAAGTAGTGGTCCATCACCGACAGCCGGCTCACCCCGGCCGCCTCCGCGGCCCGCCCGGCCGCCGCGAGCTCGGCCCCGAGCGCGGGCGCGCCTCCGGAGGTACCGAACTGGTTGATGTGCACACCGACACGCATGTCCGTCTCCGCTCCGCAGCGACCGTATTACGACGCCGGTGACGCTAGACGTTGGAGCGCTCTCGAAGTCAAGTGAAGAGGACGCGCGGACGGGCCACGCCGCTCCCGCGTTTCCAGCTGGTAACCCTGATGCCCAATGTCGTTCAACCCGCAGACCGCTCGCCGTCCGGTCTGATAAGGCTGGGGAGATGCAGACCCTTTATCGACGACTGCTCCGGTTCATGCCCCGCCTCGGCCTCCAGGTGACCGACCTCGGCCCAGGAGCGGCGGTGGTCTCCCGCCGCGGCGGCCCCTACGAGGTGACCGACGGCCCCGCCGGAACGAAACTGCTCTCCCGTCCCGGCCGCCGGCTCCGGGTGACGGGCCTGGACAAGGACACCTGGCTCCTGCGGCGGGCCGAGGACGACGGGACCGGTGCCGCGGCCCGGGGGAAGCCCGGGCCCGCGACGAAGGGCGTCGTACCGCTCGGCGACACCGGCGCGCTGCTGCTCATCGAGGACCCGGAGGGCCTCGACGAGCGCAAGATGCAGCTTTCCGCTGCCGAATACCTGTGCGTTCAGCATGTGACGGCCATGCTCGGTCTGTACGGCGTGAACTGCGTGTTCGACGTCGGCGCCAACACCGGCCAGTACGCCAAGCGGCTGCGCAGGGCCGGATACACCGGCCGGATCGTGTCCTTCGAGCCCACGTCCGAGACGTTCGCCAGGCTGTCGAAGGCCGCCGAGAAGGACCCCGAGTGGCGGGTGTACCAGTGCGGCCTGGGCCGCGAGGAGACGACCGCCGAGATCCACAAGAGCTGGCTGACGATGAACTCCCTGCTGCCGCCCAGCGACTACGGCAAGGGCCGCTACAGCAGGTTCGCGAAGTCCGACACCGAGGAGATCCGCATCCGCCGCCTCGACGAGGTGATGGACGAGGCGATGGAGGGTCTCGCCGACCCGGTCCCGTATCTGAAGATGGACACCCAGGGCTACGACCTGGAGGTGTTCGCGGGCGCCGGGAAGCGGGCCGGGGAGTTCGCGGGCATGCAGTCCGAGGTCGCCTGTCTGCGGCTGTACGAAGGCAGCCCGACGATGGGCGAGTCCGTGGCGGTGTACGAGGCCGAGGGCTTCGGCATCACCGGGATGTACCCGGTGACCCGGGAGGCGACCACGGGACGTGTGATCGAGTTCGACTGCGTGATGATGCGCGCGGAGGCCGCGCCCGAACCGCCCGCTAAACCGTAGTCGCCCGCGCCTCCTCCTGCTCCTGGCGCCTGGACGCGCGCAGGCTGGTGAAGGTCGTCACCGCGAGGACGAGCACGATGAAACCGAGCGAGAACGGGATGCCGATCTCCGGGACGTGCACCCCGGACTCGTGCAGCGCGTGCAGCAGCAGCTTGACGCCGATGAAGCCCAGGATGAGCGACAGGCCGTAGCTGAGGTGCACCAGCTTCTTCAGCAGGCCGCCGATCAGGAAGTACAGCTGCCTGAGGCCCATCAGCGCGAAGGCGTTGGCGGTGAACACGATGTACGGGTCCTCGGTGAGCCCGTAGATGGCGGGGATGGAGTCGAGGGCGAACAGCACGTCGGTGGAGCCGATCGCGAGCATCACGACGAGCATCGGGGTCATGACCCGCTTGCCGTTCTGCTCGATCCACAGCTTGGTGCCGTGGTAGCGGTCGGCGACACCGAAACGCTTCTCCACCATCTTGAGCAGCTTGTTCTCCTCGTACTCCTCATCCTCCTGCCCACCGCGGGCGTCCTGGATCAGCTTCCACGCGGTCCAGATGAGGAAGGCGCCGAACAGGTAGAAGACCCAGGAGAAGGTGGAGATGATCGCCGCGCCGGCGGCGATGAACAGCGCGCGCAGCACCAGGGCCACCAGGACACCGACCATCAGCACCCGCTGCTGGTACTGCGAGGGCACCGCGAACTTCCCCATGATCAGGACGAACACAAAGAGGTTGTCGACGCTCAGCGACTTCTCCGTGATGTACCCGGCGAAGAACTCGCCGGTCGGCTTGCCGCCCCCGAAGAACAGCAGTCCGAGCCCGAAGAGACAGGCGAGGACGACCCAGACGATCGTCCAGGTACCGGCCTCCTTGACCGACACGTCATGGGGTTTGCGGCCTATGAAGAAGTCGACCGCCACGAGCGCGCACAGGGCGGCGACGGTCAGCAGCCAGACGCTGGGGGAGACATTCACTGGGGGTGCTCCTGATGCTTTTGTGGGGTTCGACATCGTTGTCCGCACTTCGGACTTCTGCCACCTTTCACAGGTGAACAAAAGGTAATGTCCTGACAAAGGGCAGGGCCGGGAAGGTCGGGACTCGTGTCACCCGCCGGATGGCGGGGAGCTTCCGCCGGACGGCGGTGCTCGGGACAGCGGTGGAGACGCGGACCATGACGGTACGAGCCGCCGCACTCCCCTTGGAGGAGAAGCCATGACGTACGTCCCCCCGCCGTTCGACCCCGAACTCGCCGCCACGCTGGAGCTGATCAAGGAGATGATCCAGCCGGGGATGTCCCTGGAGGACATCGACGTCGTCCGCAAGGGCCCGGGCATCGCCCTGCTGGCCGAGCTGGACCTGACGGTGGGCGGTGCCTTCGAGGTCGAGGACCGTACGGTGCCCGGGCCGCAGGGCCAGCCCGACATCTCCCTGCTGATCTGCCGCCCCACCTCGCCGGCTCCGGACCGGCCGCGTCCGGTCGTCTACCACGTGCACGGCGGCGGCATGGTCATCGGCAACAACCGGGTCGGCGTGGACGCGGCGCTGGACTGGGCGCGGGAACTCGACATGGTCGTGGTGTCCGTGGAGTACCGGCTGGCGCCCGAACACCCGTATCCGGCGCCGGCCGAGGACGTGTACGCCGGTCTGCTGTGGACGGTGGAGCACGCGGAGGAGCTGGGCGTGGACCCGGAGCGGATCGTGATCGCCGGGGCCAGCGCGGGCGGCGGTCTCACCGCCGCGCTCGCGCTGCTGCTGCGCGACCGCGGCGGCCCGCGCCCGCTCGGCCAGCTCCTGCTGTGCCCCATGCTCGACGACCGCAACGACACCCCGTCCACCCACCAGATGGCCGGCCTCGGCATCTGGGACCGCACCGCCAACGAGACCGGCTGGACGGCCCTGCTCGGCGCGGCGCGCGGCGGCCCGGACGTCTCCCCCTACGCCGCTCCCGCCCGCGCCGAGGACCTCTCCGGACTGCCCCCGGCCTTCCTCGACGTCGGCTCCGCGGAGACCTTCCGGGACGAGACCGTCGCCTACGCCACCCGTATCTGGCAGGCCGGCGGCATCGCCGAACTCCATGTCTGGCCGGGCGGCTTCCACGGCTTCGACGGCTTCGCCCCACAGGCCGCCCTCTCCCAGTCGGCCAAGGCGGCCCACCTGAACTGGCTGCGCAGGCTGCTGGCCGAGTAGCCGGTCGGCCGGGCGGCGCGATCCGCTCTTCCGGCCGACGGCAGGGGTGGTCGCGCCGCCTGACACATGAACCGGGTCTGCGGGCCGCCGCTGGAACAGACCCGGCGGGGCCGCCCCCGGCACACTGACCCTCTCCGGGCCGGCCGCCCCGTACGTTGCGTCCTTCGCCGCTCTCCCCTCCGTCCCTCGTGTGCCGCATGATGGCCGTATGAAAGAGCTGGCCGGGCGCCTGACCGCGCTGGATCCGGACGCCGGCGCCGCCGTCCGGGTCATCGCCTACTTCGACCGGCTGGCCGAGTCCCGGGCCGGGGTGGAGGCGCTGGTGCGCGGGGCCGCCGTACTCGCCGGGGTGCCCGCGCGGCTCGTCGACACGGACCGGCGGGTGCGGATCCGGGTGGAGGCCGACGGCACCCGGCGCGACTCGGACCTGCCGCCGGACCCCCGGTGGCCGTCCGCCGCGCTGACCCCGGACGGTGCCCCCGCCCTCTGGCTGGAACGCGCCGACGCCGCACCCAGCGTGGTCGACGCGGTCATCCTGGAACGGGCCGCCGGCGTGGCACGGCTCGTCCTGGACCGCACGCGCGGGCGGGCCCCGCTCCACGACGACCCCGCCCTGATCGAGACGGTCCTCGACACGACGGCCGCCGAACCGGCCCGGCTGCACGCGGCCCGCGGACTCGGCCTGGACCCGCACGGCACGGCCCGCGTCCTGGCGACACCCGGCGGGCACCCCCGGGTACTGGCCGCGCCACCGGAGCCCCACGCCCCCGAGACCGCTTCCCTGCACCCCGGCACGGACCACACCCTCGCGACACCCGGCGGACACCCCGGAACCGTCGCCCCACCGCCCCTACAGACCCACACCACCGAGACCCCGACCGCCGGCACGGACCACCTCGGACCCACCCGGACCGGTACGGCCCGCGCCCTCCCGACAGCCGGCGGGCGCCCCCGGGTCATGGCCCCGCCCCCGCAGACCACCGGCGCCGGGGCCCCGCGCACCTCGGTGCACGGGAGGACCGACGTGCCGGCCGGGCGGGCCGGCGTCGGCCCCGTCGTGCCCGTGCTGGAGCTGCCCCGCTCCTGGGCCGACGCCCGGACCGCGCTCCGCTTCACCGCCGACGGCACCGCGCAGGACCCCGGCCCCCGGGTCGTGTACGCCGACGAGCTCGGCGGGCTCGCCCTGCTGGCCGACCTGATCGTGCCGGGGGCCGAGCCGCCGCCGGACGTCCGGGCGGTGGACACGGCGGCCGTGGACGCGCCCTGGCTGCTCGCCACGCTGTACGCCGTCACCGGGACGGCGAGCCTGCGGGCGGCGGCCACCGAGGCCAACGTGCACCACTCCACGCTCCAGGACCGGCTCGTCCACGCCGAGCACCTGCTGGGCTGGCCGGTGCGCACCCCCCAGGGCCGGCTGCGGCTGCACCTCGCGCTGACGATGCGGCGGCTGGCACGGCCGTAGGGGCAAGGCCGGCGGTTCAACCGTTCGGTTGAACGGGGATTCCATCGCACGCGGGCCGTCCGCTCCGTCCGGACGACGCGCGCCACCGCACCGGCACCGCAGAATCGAACCGACCGTGGCGCCCGGTTCGCTCCCCCATCCCCCATCCCCCCACACCTCAGCGATCAGAGAGGTCCCCCCAGCATGCCCAGTTCCCCCAGCCGAAGGCGTCTCCTGGTGACCGGGGCCGGTGCCGCCCTCGGCGTCGGCGCCCTCGGCGCGACCCCGGCCGCGGCCACCACCCCCACCACCACCCGGCAGCACGGCTCCGGCGCCGAGGAGACCAGGTCGCTCGACGAGCTGTACCGGGCCGCACGCGCGGAAGGGGGAAGTCTCGTCGTCTACGCCGGCGGGGACACCCCGACCCAGCAGGACGCCACCAAGGCCGCCTTCCTGAACCGCTTCCCCGACATCGACCTGAAGATCGTCGTCGACTACAGCAAGTACCACGACGTACGCGTCGACAACCAGTTCGCCACCAACACCCTCGTCCCCGACGTCGTACAGCTGCAGACGCTGCAGGACTTCGTCCGGTGGAAGGCACAGGGGCGGCTGCTGGCGTACCGGCCCGCCGGGTTCTCCAAGGTCTACGACAAGTTCAAGGACCCGCAGGGCGCCTGGGTCGCCGTCGCGGCGATCGGCTTCAGCTTCATGTACGCGCCCGCAGCGGTCGGCGCGGGCGACGCCCCGCGCACCCCGCTGGACCTGCTCGACCCGAAGTGGAAGGGGAAGATCGCCTCGTCGTATCCGCACGACGACGACGCCGTCCTCTTCCTCTACTCGCTGTACGTGAAGAAGTACGGCTGGGACTTCGCGGCCCGGCTCGCCGCGCAGGACGTCCGGTTCGCGCGCGGCAGCAACTCGCCCGCGGACGCGTTGCGCGCGGGACAGTTCGCGGTCGGCGTCGGCGGCTCGGGCGCACCTCTGGCGACGGGGCCGGTCAAGTGGGTCGTACCGGACAGCGCCCCGTTCATGGCCTGGGGCCAGCGGGCGGCGATCCTCAAGGCGGCACGGAACACGACGGCCGCCAAGCTCTACCTCAACTGGCAGCTGTCCACGGCCACGCAGGGGTCGTCCTTCAACGGCTGGTCGGTGCGGACGGACATCACTCCCCCGGCCGGTCTGAAGCCGGTGTGGGAGTACCCGAACGCCAACATCGACGGCTTCCCGCGCTTCATGGCCGACCGGGCCGAGGTGGAGCGGCTGAAGCAGACGTTCGCGCTGTACTTCGGCGAGGTGAAGGGCGACCCGACGCCGGGTGTGCTCGGGCTGCGTCCGGGCGCCTGACAGCGGACGCCGAGCGTCCTCACACCGCGCCTACAGCCGCCGGATAAACTCGGACCCCCGTTCGAACTGATCACCGTCCAAGGGGTCCGACGTGTCCGAAGTGGCCGACCGCTCTCCCGTCCGTGCCGCTGTGGGAACCGTCCGGGGGCGTCGGCCGACTCTGACCCATGTCACCCAGGTCGCCCATCTGACGTTCTTCCTCGTCGTCGGGGCGGGCCTGGTCCGCTTCGCGCGGCTGGGGATCGGGCCGTGCTGGGACGTCATGACGGTCAGCGGACTGCTGGCGGTCGGCTACGCGGGCGGACTGGCGGCAGGGGAGCGGCTCGGGCGGTCGGCCCGGGTGGCGTGGATAGCGGCGCTGCTCACTCTGTGGACCCTGCTCATGGTCCTCGCCCCCGCGCTCACCTCCGCCTACGCCTGGTGCGCGGTTCCGCTGGCCTGCGCGGCGCTGCGGGTGCTGGGGCGGCGGGCGGCCGGGGTGGCGGTGGCCGCGCTGACCGTCGTACTCACGGCTCAACTCGTCCGCAGCGCGGGGTCGTTCGACTCCGAGGCGGTCGTGATCCCGGTGGCGGCCGTGTGGGGCACCGTCGCCCTGTACCGCGCCCAGCAGCGTGACGCGGCCGAACGGCTGCGGCTCGTCGAGGAGTTGCGGGGCACCCGGGACGTCGTGGCGCGGCAGCAGCGGCAGGCCGGGATGCTGGCCGAGCGGGCGCGGATCGCCCGCGACCTGCACGACACGCTGGCCCAGGAACTCGCGGGCGGGGTCATGCTGCTGCAGGCCGCCGACCGCGACTGGGACACGCGCCCGGACATGGCCCGTACCAGGATGCGGGCCGTCGCCGACGGGCTGCACACCCATCTCGCCGAGACCCGCAGAATCATCAGCGACCTGACGCCGTCCGCCGTGGACGAGGCCGGCCTGGAGGGCGCCCTGCGACTGCTCTGCGCCCGCGCCGAGGCGGAGGGCGCGGCAGCCCGAGTCCGGTTCCTCTCGGTGGGCCCGGCCGACTCGGTCAGTCCGGTGGGTCCGGTCCGTTCGGTGGGTCCGGTGGGTCCGGTGGGTCCGGTGGGCTCAGTGCCCCCGGCAGGACCGGCAGGACCGGCAGGACCGGCAGGTGAGCGTAGGCCCGCCCTGGACGGGCAGTCGGCGGCGACGCTGTTCCGGGTCGCGCAGAGCACGCTGGCCAATGTCCGCGAACACGCACGCGCGGTGAACGTCCTGGTGACGCTGCGGGAGCACCCGGACCGGGTGGAGCTCGAAGTTCGTGACGACGGCGCCGGCTTCGAGGCCGGCCGCCTCACCACCGCCGCCCACCCCACCCGTGGACTCGGCCTCCCCGCCGCCCGCGCGCGGCTGCGCGAGTGCGGCGGAGACCTCGACGTCGGCAGCGCCCCGGGCCGCGGCACCTGCGTACGGGCCACGGTCCCCGCATCGCGTACGGCCCACCCGACGCCGGTGGCCGCCCGGTGACGGCACCCGCACTCCCCCGACCCGGACCACGCCCCGGCACCCGTCGGCCCGTCCGGTGACCGGCGTGCCGTTGCGGCTGCTGCTGGCGGACGACCACGTCGTCGTACGCGCCGGGCTGCGGGCGCTGTTGGAGGGGGAGCCGGATGTCGAGGTGGTCGCCGAGGCCGGGAGCGGGGAGGAGGCCGTTCGGCTCGCGGCGCGGCTGGTGCCCGACGTGGTGCTGATGGATCTGCGGTTCGGCGGCGGGGGCGGAATCGACGGCATCGAGGCGGTGCGTCGGCTGGCGGGCGAGGCGCCCGGGGTGCCCGTGGTGATGCTGACGAGTTACTCGGGGCGGGCCGACGTGGTGCGGGCGCTGGAGGCGGGGGCCCGGGGGTATGTGCTGAAGGCCGGGCCGCCGGAGGAACTGTTCCGGGCCGTGCGCGGTGCCGCCGCCGGGGCGCTGGGGCTCGCGCAGGAGGTGATGGGCGAGCTGGTCGGGCAGGTCGTGGCGCCCGAGCGGGAGTTGAGCGGCCGGGAGGTCGAGGTGGTCCGCCTGCTGGCCGAGGGGCTGAGCAACCGGGCCATCGCCGAGGCACTGTTCCTGAGCGAGGCCACCGTCAAGACACACCTCGTACGCGTCTACCGCAAGCTGGGCGCGGAGAACCGTGCAGCGGCGGTGTCGGAGGCGGTACGGAGGGGCCTTCTGAACCTGACATGATCCCGACGAAGCACGACCCGCCGTCCCCGGCGACGCGCTACTCCCGGTCCACCCACCGGGTCGGTCCACCGGGTCGGTCCGCCCGGCGCGGCTGACCAGCGCGGGCGGCCCGGGGCGACCGGCGCGGGTGCGGTGCGAGCGGCCCGGACAGCCAGTGCGGCGAAGCGCGCAGCGCCGACGGAGCGGCCGGCAGACGCGGTCGGCACGAGCCGAGCCGAGCCGGCCGCGTTGATGGTGGTCGCCCGGGCCCGGGCTCGGCGCCGGTGGCGACCCAACCCGGCCCAACCCAACCCGGCCCGCCCGAAGGCCGACCGGCCCTTGCCCGTCGGCCTTGACCCGGCCGGGGTCCAGCCCACCCCGGCCCGGATCCCGTCCGTCGGGCGGGGCGCCCCCGTTCGCGTGCGCGGGCGCCCCGCCCTTGCCCCGTCGTACGGGTGGGTCAGACCTTGGCCTGCTCCGGGGCGACGGCCGGGTCGGCCGGGTCGGCCGTGGCCTTGTCGGCCGTGGCGGCGCGGGTGGCCGGGATGACGGCGGCGATGCCCGCGGAGATCAGCGCGAGGGCGCCGCCGGCGATCAGCGCGGTGCGGAAGCCGTCCTCGGAGGCGAAGGTGTAGCCGCCCAGGGTCGTGGTCATCTGGGAGAGGATCACGCCGATGACCGCGGCGCCGATCGAGGTGCCGAGCGAACGCATGAGGGTGTTGAAGGCGTTGGCCGCGGCCGTCTCCGTCAGCGGCACGGAGCTCATGATCAGGGCGGGCATGGCGCCGTAGGCGAGGCCCACACCGCTGCTGGTGATGATCGTGACCAGCATGACGCCCCAGGCGGAGCCGATGAGGGCGAGCGAGGCGAAGTAGCCGGCGCCCAGCACCAGGGCGCCGCAGACCAGCGTGAACTTCGGCCCCCGGGCGTTGGTGAGCTTTCCGCCGAGCGGGGAGACCAGCATCATCATCAGACCACCGGGCGCCATCCACAGGCCGGCCGCGAGCATCGACTGGCCGAGGCCGTAGCCGGTCGCCTCGGGGTACTGCAGCAGCTGCGGCATCACCAGCATGCTCGCGTACATGCCGAAGCCGATGAAGACCGAGGCGAGGTTGGTGAAGAGCACGCGGGGGCGGGCGGTGGTGCGCAGGTCGATCAGCGGGTCGGTGGTGCGCATCTCCCAGAAGCCCCAGCCGATCAGCGCCACGAGGGCCGCGGTGAACAGACCGAGCGTGGTGCCCGAGGCCCAGCCCCAGTCGGCTCCCTTGGAGACCGCGAGCAGCAGGCAGACCAGGCCGACGCCGAGGCCGATCGCGCCGGGCAGGTCGAAGCGCTGGCCCTTGGCGCCGGCGGGGACGTCCGGGACGAGCATGAAGATCAGCACGGCGACGACGGTGGCGAGGGCGGCGGACCCCCAGAACAGCGCGCGCCAGTCGGCGTACTGGGCGACCGCGGCGGCCAGCGGCAGACCGATGGCGCCGCCGATGCCCATGGAGGCACTGACCAGCGCGATGGAGCCGCTGAGCTTCTCGGCCGGTACGACGTCCCGCAGCAGCGCGATGCCGAGGGGCACCATGCCCATGCCCATGCCCTGCAGTCCGCGCCCGACGATCATCGTCACGACGTCGGAGGCGAAGGCGCACACCACCGAGCCCACGATCAGCGGCACGGAGCAGGCGAGCAGCATCCGGCGCTTGCCCACCAGGTCGCCGAGGCGGCCGACGACCGGCACGCACACGGCCGCGACCAGCAGGGTGACCGTGATCACCCAGGCCGCGTTCGAGGACGAGGTGTCCAGGATCTGCGGCAGTTCTGCGATGAGGGGCGTGACCAGCGTCTGCATGATCGCCGCCGTGGTGCCGGCGAAGGCCAGCGTGGCGATCACGGCACCCGAACGGGCCGTGGGCTGGGGAACGGGGGCGTCCATGGGCGGACTCCTCGACTTTCCGGAAGGTGAAGGTGAAGGTGAAGGTGACAGGGAGGGTGAAAGGGAAGGTGAAGACGCGGTAAGGATGTGCATCGTACATGCCGTATGTATCGAGCATGTGATGTGGCTGATGCACAACCGTATGCCAGGATGGGACGGCCGCCGAACGGAATACCCGTACGGAATCAGGAGGGGCCGGGGACGATGGAGACGCCGACGCACGAGGTCGAGTACGAGCAGATGCTCCTCAGCCGTCACTCGTTCCTGAACCAGCGGGGCGGGCGCCGCAAGGACAGCCTCATGGAGCGCAGCGCCTACATCCTGCTGAGCCGCATCCGGGTCCAGGGACCGATGTCCATCGGCGAGTTGAGCGACGCCTTCGGCCTGGACGCCTCCACCCTGAACCGGCAGACCGCGGCGGCGATGCGCGCGGGGCTGATCGAACGCATCCCGGACCCGGAGGGCGGGATGGCCCGTAAGTTCCGCCTCACCGGCGAGGGCACCCGGCTGCTGGACGAGGAGCGCGAGGGGATCGTCGACATCCTGGAGCAGGTGATGCGCGACTGGCCGCACGACGACATCGCCGCCTTCGCGTCCTACCTGCGCCGCTTCAACAACGGCATCGAGGCCATCGGCGGCCGTCCCTGGCCCCGCCCGTAGCGGTGTACGGCGCGTCGCGGATGTTCTCTCCGGCCAGGGGGCATGCTCGGTCGAGGGAGCTACGGGACCTGACTCAGGGGGAAGATCCATGGGGTGGATGACCGAGCAGTTCGGGCAGTCCCACGAGGGCATCGCGGGCGCGGTCCTCGCCGGGGGCGACGAACCCAAGCCGGTGTACATGGACTTCGGCAGCGGCGCCGACAGCGGTGTGACCACCGGCGAGTGGTGGGCGTACGACGGCGACGCCGGCCGGCCCAGGGCAGCCGCCTACCGCGCCGCCTGCTCGTGCGGCTGGCGCGGAGCCACGCGTCCGATCGACTGGGCGCAGTTGGAGGAGGACCCCCAGTCCGACCTCAACACGGGGGACGCGTACCGGGACTGGAGCGAGCACATCCGTGCCGTGGAGCGCCGGACGGTGCCCCTCCCGGACGAACTCACCCATCTGATGGGCCAGTTGGAGGAACAGCTGGCCTTCCTCGCCGAACAGGCCCCGGTCGCCGCCCTCAGGGCCGCGACCGCGCTGGAGCGCATCACCGCGGACATCGCCCAGGAGGCGGCGTACGCGATCCAGGAGGACGAGGTCCCCTGGGAGACGATCGGCACGGCCCTGGGCCTGAGCCCGTCCCGCGCGGAGTCGCTCCTCACGCGCTACCTCCTGCGACCGTAACCGGCCGGGACAGCCAGGGGGAAAGGTGTCAGTGCAGGGCGACCGCGCCCGTGTGGACGGCGCGCAGGGCGCGCTCGACCGTCTCCTGGTTCTCGCCGACCGGAGCCACGTAGTCGAGGACGTCGCGCGCGGCGGCATCCCCGAGCGTGCGGGTGATCACCCAGGTGGCGAGGTACTGGGAGGCCAGGCAGCCGCCCGCCGTGGCGATGTTCCCCTCGGCGTGGAACGGCACGTCCAGCACGGTGACCCCGCAGGCTTCTACGAAGGGCCTGCTCTTCGTGTCCGTGCAAGCCGGCATGCCACCCAGCAGCCCGAGCCGCGCCAGCACCAGCGCGCCGGAGCACTGCGCACCGATCAGCTGTCGTGAGGGGTCGAGCGGCAGCCTGGAGAGCAGCCGGTCGTCGGCGACCACGTCGCGGGTCCGCACGCCGCTGCCGATCAGCACGACGTCGGCCTCGGTCACGAACTCCATCGGACGCTGCCCGGTCACCTCGACGCCGTTCATCGACGTGACCACCGGCGTCGGCGTCGTGATGAAGGCCTCCAAGCCGTCGTTTCGGCACCGGTTGATCAGCGCGGAGGCGATGAAGCTGTCGAGTTCGTTGAACCCGTCGAAGGTGACCACGGCTACCTGCATCACGACTCCTTTGCACGCGGCTCAGATCTCCAGTGTCCCCGGACCGGGTCCGCGCGGACAGGGCGTACGACTCCCGTTCTCGCTCCTGCCTCAGCAAGCCTCGCCCGGTGCCCTCGTGTCGAATGCCTGGGCGACGGCAAGGCTGTCTTCGTAGACGTGGTGCCGGGTGACAAGGCCGTCTTCGACGGTGAGGTGCAAAGCGAACCGGGCGCGATAAGCGCGTCGGGTGGAGCGGGCGGTCTGCCGGATCTCGCCGAGCACGACCGCGTCGCGGCCGTCGACGAGGATGCGCTCGATCTCGGTCGCCGCCTGCCCGGGCACATGGTGCTCGGCGAGTTCACGGTAGTGGGCGGCGGCATCGGCGCGGCTGGCACGGTGACGGATCCATGGGGTGGCGGTCCGACCGTGCTCGGCCTCCGGCCAGTCCAGCTTCCAGTCGCCCCGCTCGGCATACATCTCAGCGATCCGCTCGGGATCGCCCTCGCCGATCCGGCGTAACAGCTCCTCCACGACAGTGCGGGTGGTCGCGGGTGCGGCTAGGGACACGGCTCATCACTCCGATCCGGCATCCGCGTCCGGCTGACGCGGCGAGATCAGCATTCTCGCCAGCGCGGCCAGAGGGGCGCCATTACCTCCCGGGTAACGGCACCGAGCATCAAGATCCACTTTCGCGGTGCGGACGGGCACCGCGGACCGCGCCCAGCAGGCTGTCCCAGGACTGCTGGAACTTCTGGATGCCTTCGGTCTCCAGGACCTGTACGACGCCCAGGTACGAGATGCCCAGCTTCTCCACGGCGTCGAGGTGGGCGCGGGCCTGATCGTAGGTGCCCGCGACGGAGTTGCCCCTGATCTCGCCATGGTCGGCGGTGGCTCTCAGAGTGGCCTCGGGCATGGTGTTGACGGTGTCGGGCGCGACCAGCTCGGTGACGTAGAGGGTGTCGGGGCGGGCCGGGTCCTTGACGCCCGTCGAGGCCCACAGCGGACGCTGTTTGTTGGCGTGCAGCCGGTCCAGCACCGCCCAGCGCTCGGAAGGCGGCGTCGCGCCGTCGGCCGAGCCGAACACCTCCTCGTACGCCCGGTACGCGAGGCGGGCGTTGGCGACACCGGCCTTGCCGCGCAGCGCGTCGGCCTCCGGGGTGCCCAGGGCGTCCAGCCTCCTGTCGATCTCGGTGTCGACGCGGGAGACGAAGAACGAGGCCACCGAGTGGATCTTGGAAAGCTCCAGGCCCCGCTCGTCGGCCTTCTCCAGGCCGGCGAGGTAGGCGTCCATGACGGCGCCGTACCGCTCCAGCGAGAAGATCAGCGTGACGTTGACGCTGATGCCGAGTCCGATGAGCTCGGTGATGGCCGGCAGACCGGCCCTGGTCGCCGGGATCTTGATGAGCGTGTTCGGGCGGTCCACGAGCCAGAAGAGATGCCTGGCCTCGGCGATCGTCGCTTCCGTGGCGTGTGCGAGCCGGGGCTCGACCTCGAGGGAAACCCACCCGTCCCGGCCGCCGGTGGTCTCGAAGACCGGACGCAGGACGTCGGCGGCGTCGCGGACGTCCGCAGCGGTGATCATGCGGACGGCCTCGGAGACCGTCACCCCGCGCAGGGCCATGTCGTGGATCTGGTCGGCGTAGTCGCCCCCGTCACCGATCGCCTGCTGGAAGATCGTGGGGTTGGTGGTGACGCCCACCACGTGCCGCTTCTCCACGAGTTCGGTCAGGTCCCCGGACGTGAGTCGGCTTCGGGACAGATCGTCCAGCCAGATGGCGACGCCTTCGTGGGAGAGTTGCTCGAGCGGGTCGGCAGGCATGGGAGGCGCGTCTCCCGTGGTCGCTGGCGTGAGGGATTCCCGGGCGGCCGCGGCCACGGCGTCCGCGGTGAAACCGAACTCGCGGAAGAGGACCCGGGCGTCGGCGGAGGCACCGAAGTGCTCCAGAGAGACGACGCGGCCGGCCTCTCCGACGTACTTGTGCCAGGTCAGACCGATGCCCGCCTCGACCGCGACGCGTGCCTTCACGTTCGGCGGCAGGACGCTGTCCCGGTACCCCTGGTCCTGCTCCTCGAACCACTCG
>NZ_JBHSFK010000031.1:0-136929 GCF_042653945.1 Streptomyces vulcanius
GGCCCGGGTGAGCGGGCGGCCCGGTGGCCGGGGCGGCCCGGGGGCCGGGGCGGCCCGGGGGCCGGGGCGGCCCACCACCCAGCCAACCGAGTCGGGCGGGCGGGTGGGCAAAGAGGGCCGGGGCGGAGCCCCCGGCCGGTTCTGCCGCTCCGGCTGGACCGCATGGCCCGGGCAGCCGAGTCGGCCAGGCGGCCCACCACCCAGCCAACCGAGTCGGGCGGGCGGGTGGGCAAAAAAAGGGGGCCCCGGGCCGAGCTGCCGCTCAGCCAGTCGCGGTCGTGCGGGTGTAGACCGCGCCCCGGCGTTGCACCATGGCTGCATGCTGCTGTCCCGGCTCGCCGACGTGTCCCGGGAGGTCGCGGCCACCTCGGCCCGCTCCCGCAAGATCGCGCTGCTCGCCGAACTGTTCCGGGAGACGGACGCGGACGACGTACCGATCGTCATCCCGTACCTGGCCGGACGGCTCCCGCAGGGCCGGCTGGGCGTCGGCTGGAAGGCGCTGAGCCGTCCGGCGGACCCGGCTGCCGAGCCGACGCTGACCGTGCGCGAGGTGGACGCGCTGCTCACCGTCCTCGGCACGGTCTCGGGTGCCGGTTCGCAGGCCGAACGGACCCGCCTGGTGGGCGAGTTGATGGGCGCGGCCACGGCGGACGAACAGCGGTTCCTGCTCGGGCTGATCAGCGGCGAGGTCCGCCAGGGCGCGCTGGACGCGATCGCCGTGGAGGGCCTGGCGCAGGCGACCGGGGCGCCGTCCGCGGCCGTCCGGCGGGCGGTGATGCTCGCGGGCTCGCTCCAGACGGTCGCGCGGGCGCTGCTGGCGGAGGGCCCTGAGGCTCTGGAGGGCTTCCGGCTGACCGTCGGCCGCCCGGTTGTGCCCATGCTCGCCCACACCGCGTCCTCGGTCACCGAGGCGGTCGGCAAGCTCGACACCGCCTGCGCGGTGGAGGAGAAGCTGGACGGCATCCGCGTCCAGGTGCACCGCGACGGCGACGAGATCCGCCTCTACACCCGCACCCTCGACGACATCACCGACCGGCTGCCCGAAGTGACGTCCGTCGCACAGCGGTTGAGTGGACGTCGGTTCATCCTGGACGGCGAGGTGATCGCCCTCGACGCCGCCGGCCGCCCCCGATCGTTCCAGGAGACGGCCGGCCGGGTCGGTTCCCGCCTGGACGTGACGACGGCCGCCGAGGCGGTGCCGGTCTCCCCCGTCTTCTTCGACGTACTGTCCGTGGACGGCCGCGACCTCCTCGACCTGCCGTTCGCCGAGCGGCATACGGAACTGGCGCGGCTGGTGCCGGAGCGGATGCGGGTGCGCAGGACGGTCGTCACCGGCGCGCAGGACGCCGAGGCGGCGGAGGAGTTCCTGCGGGAGACCCTGCGCCGGGGCCACGAGGGGGTCGTGGTCAAGTCGCTCGACGCGCCCTACAGCGCGGGCCGGCGCGGCGCGTCCTGGCTGAAGGTCAAGCCGGTCCACACCCTCGACCTGGTCGTCCTGGCCGTCGAGTGGGGCCATGGCCGCCGCACCGGCAGGCTCTCCAACCTGCATCTGGGCGCCCGTACGGCCGACGGCGGCTTCGCCATGCTCGGCAAGACCTTCAAGGGCATGACCGACGCGATGCTCGGCTGGCAGACGGAGCGTCTCCAGGGGCTCGCCGTGAAGGACGACGGCGGGGTGGTGACCGTACGCCCCGAGCTCGTCGTCGAGATCGCCTACGACGGTCTGCAGCGCTCCACCCGCTACCCGGCCGGCGTCACCTTGCGCTTCGCCCGCGTGGTCCGGTACCGGGAGGACAAGCGGCCGGAGGAGGCCGACACCGTGGAGACCCTGCTGGCCGCCCACCCGGAGGTGCACCCGTGACCCAGAAGCGCAGCGCGGGCCTGCTGCTGTTCCGACGCACCGCCGACGGCACGGAGGTGCTCCTCGGTCACATGGGCGGCCCGTACTTCGCGAAGAAGGACGCCGGCGCGTGGAGCGTCCCCAAGGGCGAGTACGAGCCCGACGAACCCGCCTGGGAAGCCGCCCGCCGCGAGTTCCGCGAGGAGTTGGGACTGGCCCCGCCCGACGGCGAGGCGATCCCGCTGGGGGAGGTCCGGCAGACGAACGGCAAGATCGTCACCGTATGGGCGGTCGAGGCGGATCTCGATCCGGCGGCGGTCGAGCCCGGCACGTTCACGATGGAGTGGCCGCCCCGGTCCGGGCAGCGGCAGGAGTTCCCTGAACTGGACCGGGTGGCGTGGTACGGCCTCGACCGCGCCCGCGAGCTGATCGTCCCGGCACAGGCCGCGTTTCTCGATCGCCTGACGGAGCACTCGGCCTGACGCGTACGCGTTGCGGTGTCCGGCGCGGCGCGGGAAGGTCGAAGCACAGGAAGCTCTTCAGGAGGTCGGTCATGCCCATCGCGACGGTGAACCCGGCGAACGGCGAGACGCTCAAGACGTACGAGGCCATGGGCGAGGAGGAGCTGGAACGCCGGCTCCAGCTGGCGGAGGCCACGTTCCGTACGTACCGCACGGCACACGTCGTCGACCGAGGGCGCCTCATGCTCCAGGCCGCGAACCTGCTGGACGAGGACCGGGACGACATCGCCCGGGTGATGACGACCGAGATGGGCAAGCCGGTCGTCCAGGCCCGCGCGGAGGCCGCGAAGTGCGCCAAGGCGATGCGCTGGTACGCCGAGCACGCGGAGGAGCTGCTCGCCGACGAGGAGCCGGCCGCGGCCGACGTGACGGACTCGGGTGCCTCGCGCGTCCGGGTCCGCTACCGGCCGCTGGGCCCGGTGCTGGCGGTGATGCCGTGGAACTTCCCGCTCTGGCAGGTGATCCGGTTCGCCGCGCCCGCGCTGATGGCGGGCAACGTGGGCCTGCTGAAGCACGCCTCGAACGTGCCGCAGACCGCCCTCTACCTGGAGGATTTGTTCCATCGCGCGGGCTTCACCGAGGGCTGTTTCCAGACCCTGCTGATCGGGTCGGGGGCGGTGGACGAGATCCTGCGCGACGAGCGGGTCAAGGCGGCCACCCTGACGGGCAGCGAGCCGGCCGGCCGGGCCGTCGCCTCCACCGCGGGCCGGATGGTCAAGAAGACGGTCCTGGAGCTGGGCGGCAGCGATCCGTTCGTGGTCATGCCGTCGGCGGACCTCGACCGGGCCGCGCGGGTCGCCGTGACCGCCCGGGTGCAGAACAACGGCCAGTCGTGCATCGCCGCGAAGCGGTTCATCGTCCACTCGGACGTGTACGACGCGTTCGCCGAGCGGTTCACCGAAGGGATGAAGGCCCTGAGGGTCGGCGACCCGCTGGAGGAGGAGACGGAGGTGGGCCCGCTGGCGAGCGAGCAGGGGCGGGCCGACCTGGAGGAGCTGGTGGACGACGCGACGCGCAGCGGGGCGCGGGTGCTGTGCGGTGGCGAACGTCCGGACGGGCCCGGCTGGTACTACCCGCCGACCGTCCTCGCCGGTCTCACCCGGGAGATGCGCATCCACCGCGAGGAGGCGTTCGGGCCGGTCGCGACGCTGTACCGGGCGGCCGACCTGGACGAGGCGGTGCTCATCGCGAACGACTCCCCCTTCGGCCTGAGTTCGAACGTGTGGACGCGTGACCAGGCCGAAGAGGACCGTTTCGTACGGGATCTGGAGGCCGGCGGGGTGTTCGTGAACGGGATGACGGCCTCGCATCCGGCGCTTCCGTTCGGCGGGGTGAAGCGGTCCGGGTACGGGCGTGAGCTGTCCGGGCACGGAATCCGCGAGTTCTGCAACATCACCACGGTTTGGCACGGTGCGTGAGTGCCGCGCGGCTACGATCCCGGGTGTGAACCGCGAAGTGACTCTGCCTCTGATCGTCGATGACCGCGGGACCTTGCAGGTGGCTGCCGCCGATGTGAGCAAGCTGCTCCGCACGTTGGGCGGTCGGTGGCTGCATCTCGTCGAGGCGGGCGCGGACGGACTCGACGAGGACACGGTGGCCGCCCTGACCATCGAACTGGCCAAGCTGGCCGACCGCATCGACGTGGCGTGCATCGCCCACAGCAGCGGGGGGACGCCTTGACCGAGGGGAGCCGTCCCGCCTACCGAATCGGCATCCCCGAGAGCGTCCTGGCGATCACCAGCCGCTGGATCTCACTCGTCCCTTCGAAAATGGTGTAGATCGCCGCGTCGCGGTGCATCCGCTCGACCGGGTACTCCCGCGTGTAGCCGTTGCCGCCCAGGATCTGGATCGCCTGCCCGGTGACCTTCTTCGCCGTCTCGCTCGCGTACAGCTTCGACATCGAGCCCTCGGCGGCGGTGAACGGCTTCCCGCTGACCGCCATCCAGGAGGCGCGCCAGACGAGCAGCCGGGCCGCGTCGATCTGGGTGCGCATGTCGGCGAGCTGGAAGGCGACACCCTGGTTGTCGATGATCGGCCGCCCGAACTGCTCACGGGTCTTGGCGTAGTCGAGGGCGACCTCGTACGCGGCGCGGGCCGTGCCGACGGCCATCGCGCCGACCGCCGGCCGCGAGGCCTCGAACGTCGCCATCGCCGCGTTCTTCACCCGCTCGCCGCCCGCCTTCGCCCGCTCGCGGGCCCGGGCCAGACGCTCGTCCAGCTTCTCCTTGCCGCCGAGCAGGCAGGAGCCGGGCACGCGGACGTTGTCGAGGACGACCTCGGCCGTGTGCGAGGCGCGGATGCCGTGCTTCTTGAACTTCTGGCCCTGGGCGAGACCGGGCGTGCCCGCCGGGACGATGAAGGAGGCGTGGCCCTTGGAGCCCAGCTCGGGGTCGACCACGGCGACGACGACATGGACGTTGGCGATGCCGCCGTTGGTCGCCCAGGTCTTCGTGCCGTTGATCACCCACTCGTCCTTGGCCTCGTCGTACACGGCACGCGTGCGCAGGGAGGCGACGTCGGAGCCGGCGTCGGGCTCGGAGGAGCAGAAGGCGGCCACCTTGACATCGCTCGCGTCGCCGTACATCTGGGGGATCCAGGTGCCGATCTGCTCCTCGGTACCGTTGGCGAGAACGCCCACGGCGGCCAGACCGGTGCCTACGATCGACAGGGCGATGCCCGCGTCGCCCCAGAACAGCTCCTCCATGGCCATCGGGATGCCGAGGCCGGTGGGGTCGAAGTACTGCTGCGCATAGAAATCGAGGGAGTAGATGCCGACCTTCGCGGCCTCCTGGATGACCGGCCAGGGAGTCTCCTCACGCTCGTCCCATTCGGCGGCCGCAGGGCGGATGACGTCGGCAGCGAAACCGTGCAGCCAGTCCCGGACCTCCTTCTGTTCGTCGTTGAGCTCCATGGTGAACTCGGCCATGTCCCCTCCAGCGGCGGGCGTGCGTGTTACTAGCGGTAACCCGAGTCTGTTACTGATCAGTAGAGAAAGTCAACTCCTGATGACGGCCCCGGGGCCCTCCAGCCTGTTCGATGTCAAGCTGCCGTCAGGTGTTAGTTTGCGCAGGCGTCACCGAATCACCACGGGTGGGGAGAGCACATGGACACCACGCAGCGGACCGAGCAACAGCGGTCCGCCGACCGCCGAAGGCGCGAACTGCTGGAGGCCGCGGACCGGGTGGTGCTCCGCGACGGCCCCCAGGCTTCCATGAACGCCATCGCGGCGGAGGCGGGCATCACTAAGCCGATTCTCTACCGGCACTTCGGTGACAAGGGCGGACTTTACGCCGCCCTTGCCAAGCGGCACACGGACGCGTTGCTGGACTCCCTACGGGCCGCGCTCGACGCGCCTGCCGAGCGGCGGGAGCGGGTCGAGGCGACGTTGGACACCTACCTGGCCGCGATCGAGGCCCGGCCTCAGGTGTACCGGTTTCTGATGCATCCGTCCGATGGCGGGCAGGGTACGGACCAGGGGTTCGACGTCGGCAAGCACTCCGCTCCGCTGCTTCGGCGCATGGGCGAGGAGTTGGCCCAGGTGATCGAGGAGCGGCTGGATCTCGGGCCGGGGAGTCAGCAGCTCGCGCGGGTCTGGGGGCACGGGATCGTGGGCATGATGCACGCGGCCGGGGACTGGTGGCTGGGGGAACGGCCCTGTACTCGGGCCGAGTTGGTGCGCAGCCTTGCCGACCTGTTGTGGGGTCGCCTCGCGGCTGCGGGGGACAAGATCGGAGGTCCGGGGTTTTGACGGTCGTCTGGATGGCTGCGGGTCCGCTGTGGCTGGTCGCGCCCACGCGGCGGAGCCGCAAATTTGATACAGCCCCGCGCCCCTAAAGATCACCGCTCACCCGGTGCCAAGAGGCTCGGCGTACCTGGTGTGTGAGCCGGCGTTTGCGCCAGCCGCGTACCCGGTCCGCGTACACCATGCCCTCCAAGTGATCGGTCTCGTGTTGCAAGCATCTGGCAAAGAATCCCGTGCCGTGGACTCGTACGCGGTCGCCGGTTGCCGTGAAGCCCTCGACCACCGCGTGGTCGTAGCGTTCGGTTCCCGCCTCCAGGCCCGGGAGGGACAGGCAGCCCTCGGGGCCGCGCAGGACGATGCCGTCGGCCTCCACCAGGCGGGGGTTCACGAGATGGCCCACGTGGCGGACCTCCTCGTCGTCGGGGCAGTCGTAGACGAAGACGCGCAGGGGCTCGCCCACCTGGTTGGCGGCGAGGCCCACGCCCTGGGCGGCGTACATCGTGGCGAACATGTCCTCGACGAGGCGGGCGAGTTCGGGGCCGAAGTCCGTGACCTCCCGGCAGGGGGCGCCGAGAACCGGGTCGCCGAGCAGGGTGAGGGGCCGGACGCGCCCGTGAGCGCCCGGGATGGAGCCTTGTCGCATGGCGGCAAGGGTACGGTCCTTTCTGACACGCGCATGCCGTGCCCGCGTAAGGCGGTGCCGCGATTCGGGAGTGCGAATGGATCTCGATAGGCTGACCCCCTACCACGTTGCCGTACGGCAGAGGCGCGGCGCGTACGCAAGGAGGATCGAGAACTGATGGCAGGCAACTCGGACCCGCTCACGCCGCGGGCCAAGATCGCCGTGACCGCGGGCAAGGCGGTCGCTGCGGCATCGCGTGCGGCCGGACGCGGCAGCGGTTCGGTGATCGGTGGCCGGGTGGCACTCAAACTCGATCCCGACCTTCTCGCCAGGCTCGCCCAGAACCTGGACGTCATTCTCGTGTCGGCGACGAACGGCAAGACGACCACGACGCGGCTGATCGCCGAGGCGCTGCGGGCCGCCGGGCCCGTGGTGTCCAACGCGCTCGGCGCCAACATGCCGGCCGGCATCACCTCGGCGCTCGCCGGCGGCTCGGACGCCAAGTTCGGGGTCATCGAGGTCGACGAGAAGTACCTCGCGGGCGTGGCCCGGGACACCGACCCCAAGTGCATCGCCCTGCTCAACCTCTCCCGCGACCAGCTGGACCGCGCCGCCGAGACCCGGATGCTCGCCGAGAACTGGCGCGAGGGGCTGGCCGGTTCCAAGGCCGTCGTCGTGGCCAACGCGGACGATCCGCTGGTGGTGTGGGCCGCCTCCTCCTCCCCCAACGTGATCTGGGTCGCCGCCGGACAGATGTGGAAGGACGACGCCTGGTCGTGCCCGTCCTGCGGCGGCGTCATGCAGCGGCCGGGCGACGACTGGTACTGCGGCGAGTGCGGGTTCCGCCGGCCGCAGCCGAGCTGGGCGCTGTCCGGGGACCATGTCATCGACCCGCACGGGTCCGCGTGGCCGATCCATCTCCAGCTGCCCGGGCGGGCCAACAAGGCGAACGCCGCGTCGTCCGCCGCCGTCGCCGCCGTGTTCGGCGTGCCGCCGCAGGTCGCGCTGGAGCGCATGTACCAGGTGCAGGCCGTCGCCGGTCGCTACGACGTCGTTCAGTTCCAGGGTCGTGATCTGCGGCTGCTGCTCGCGAAGAACCCGGCGGGCTGGCTCGAGACGTTCAGCCTGATCGATCCGCCGCCCGCCCCGGTGATCCTCTCGGTGAACGCGCGCGGTGCCGACGGCACCGACACCTCCTGGCTGTGGGACGTCGACTACACCCAGCTGGCCGGGCACCCGATCTTCGTCATCGGCGACCGCAAGCTGGACCTCGCGGTGCGCCTCGAAGTGGCGAACCAGCACTTCCAGGTGTGCGAGAGCGTCGACCAGGCCGTGCAGCTGTGCCCGCCCGGCCGGGTCGAGGTCATCGCGAACTACACGGCGTTCCAGGACCTGCGCCGCCGCGTCGGCAACTGACCGCAAAGGACGACCACTTCATGAGCGACAACCAGCTGCGGATCGTCTGGGTCTACCCGGACCTGCTCAGCACCTACGGCGACCAGGGCAACGTCCTGGTCGTGGAGCGCCGGGCGCGCCAGCGCGGTCTCGACGTGGCCCGTCTCGACGTGCGCAGCGACCAGCCGATCCCGACCTCCGGCGACATCTACTTCATCGGCGGCGGGGAGGACCGGCCGCAGCGGCTCGCGGCCGAGCGGCTGCGCCGGGACGCGCACCTGTACCAGGCGGTGAACAACGGCGCGATCGTGTTCGCGGTCTGCGCCGGCTACCAGATCCTGGGCCACGAGTTCGTCAACGACCTCGGCCAGCGCGAGCCCGGTCTCGGGCTGCTCGACGTCACCACGGTGCGCGGCGAGGGCGAGCGGTGCGTCGGCGACGTCCTCGCGGACATCGACCCCCGGCTCGGGCTGCCGCCGCTCACCGGCTTCGAGAACCACCAGGGCGTCACCCGCCTCGGCCCGACCGCCCGCCCCTTCGCCCGGGTCCAGATCGGCAAGGGCAACGGCACGGGCGACGGCACGGAGGGGGCGTACAACGACACCGTGTTCGGTACCTACATGCACGGGCCGGTGCTGGCCAGGAACCCCCTGATCGCGGATCTGCTGCTGAAGCTGGCGCTCGATGTGAACGCGCTCCCGCCGAGCGACGACCGCTGGTACGAGGCGCTGCGCAACGAGCGGATCACCGCCGCCCAGCAGCCTGCCTGACCTGTCTGTTCACCTGATCTTCAGAGTGCCGTCAACAGCCCGTCTGGCGGCGCGTCCGCACAGGTGAGCAGGCGCGTCCAGCAGGCGGACGTGTCCTTCGGCCCCGCCCCCTCCTGCCGCTAGGGTGGCGGGGATCGAGCCGGACAGTGCGGTCCGGACCCGGCCCACTCGGAGAAGGTTGTTTCGGGCTATGCGTATTGGTGTCCTCACGTCCGGCGGCGACTGCCCCGGCCTGAACGCCGTCATCCGGTCCGTCGTGCACCGTGCCGTCGCGGACCACGGCGACGAGGTCATCGGCTTCCGGGACGGCTGGCGGGGCCTTCTGGAGTGCGACTACCTCAAGCTCGATCTCGACGCGGTGGCGGGCATCCTGGCCCGCGGCGGCACCATCCTCGGCTCCTCCCGGGTCCAGCCCTCGCAGCTGCGGGACGGCGTGGAGCGGGCCAGGGGCCATGTCGAGGAGCTCGGTCTCGACGCGATCATCCCGATCGGCGGTGAGGGCACCCTCAAGGCGGCCCGGCTGATGTCCGACGCCGGGCTGCCCGTCGTCGGCGTCCCGAAGACCATCGACAACGACATCGCCGTCACCGACGTCACCTTCGGCTTCGACACGGCCGTAGGGGTGGCCACGGAGGCGCTGGACCGGCTGAAGACCACCGCCGAGTCCCACCAGCGGGTGCTGGTCGTCGAGGTCATGGGGCGGCACACCGGCTGGATAGCGCTGCAGTCCGGCATGGCGGCCGGCGCCCACGCCATCGTCGTACCGGAGAGGCCCTTCGACATCGAGGAGCTGGCCCGGCGGGTGGGTGCGCGGTTCGAGGCCGGGAAGCGGTTCGCGATCGTCGTCGCGGCGGAGGGGGCCAAGCCGGCGGCCGGCACGATGGACTTCGCCGAGGGCGCGAAGGACATCTACGGGCACGAGCGGTTCGCCGGGATCGCCCGGCAGCTGTCCGTCGAGCTGGAGGCCCGGCTGGGGAAGGAAGCGCGGCCGGTCATTCTCGGGCATGTGCAGCGCGGTGGTACGCCGACCGCCTACGACCGGGTGCTCGCGACCCGGTTCGGGTGGCACGCGGTGGAGGCGGCGCACCGGGGTGACTTCGGGAAGATGACGGCCCTGCGCGGGACGGACATCGTGATGGTCTCGCTGGCCGAGGCCGTGGAGACCCTGAAGACCGTGCCCGCCGAGCGGTACGCGGAGGCGGAGACGGTCCTGTAGGAGCGCGCACTCGAGAAGCCCCCGGTGACCGGAGTCGCCGGGGGCTTCTCTACTCTGGTGGGCGGCAGGAAACGCACATCCCCCCACGAATCAGGAGTCGCCCACCATGGATCACAGCGGGCACGGCGTGACGATGGATCTGCCGCCGTTCACGCTGGGGCGGGGGCTCGTGTGGTCGGCGGATCCGTTCTTTCTCGTCGCCTGTCTGGTGGGGCTCGGGCTGTACGGCTGGGGGGTCGTGCGGCTGCGGCGGCGCGGGGACGCGTGGCCGGTCGGGCGGACGGTGTCGTACGTCATCGGTGTGCTGACCGTGCTGCTGGTGATGTGCACGGGGCTGAACGACTACGGGATGGTCATGTTCAGCGTGCACATGGTGCAGCACATGGTGATCAGCATGCTGTCGCCGATTCTGATTCTGCTGGGCGCGCCGATGACGCTGGCCCTGCGGGCGCTGCCGGCCACCGGCGGGGGTCGCAAGGGGCCGCGTGAGCTGCTGCTGATGCTGCTGCACAGCCGGTACATGCGGATCATCACGCATCCCGCGTTCACGATCCCGCTGTTCATCGCCTCGCTGTACGCGCTGTACTTCACGCCTCTGTTCGACTTCCTGATGGAGTCGAAGGTCGGGCACATCGCGATGATGGTGCACTTCCTCGCCGTGGGCGTCGTGTTCTTCTGGCCGATCATCGGGGTGGACCCGGGGCCGCGGCGGCCCGGTTATCTGCTGCGGATGCTGGAGCTGTTCGCGGGGATGCCGTTCCACGCGTTCTTCGGTATCGCGCTGATGATGGCGTCCCAGCCGATGGTGAAGACGTTCGAGAACCCGCCCGCCTCGCTGGGCATCGACGCGCTGTCCGACCAGACCGCGGCCGGTGGGATCGCGTGGGCGTTCAGCGAGGTCCCGTCGGTGCTGGTGCTGATCGCGCTGCTGTTCCAGTGGTACGGCTCCGAGCAGCGGCAGGCGAAGCGCACGGACCGGGCGGCCGACCGGGACGGCGACAAGGAGCTGGAGGCTTACAACGCCTATCTCGCGTCGCTGAACGCTCGCGGGCGCTGAACCGGCGCGCCATCGGCGAAGGCAGGGCACCATGGACGTGGACCCGCCCAGCGGAGGGCGGCCCTAGGAGGGTGTCGCGATGGCCGGTTCCACGGACGGTTCCACGAAGACCATGGGGGTGCTCACCGTCGGCGGGCTGGTCGTGGTGACCGCCTACACGGTGGCCCTCGGCAGCAACGGCTGGCTGTGGTTCGGCTGGGTCGTGCTCGGGCTGATCACGCTCGCGATGATCGTGCTGAAGGCTTCGTAGCCGGAGGGGTCACGCCGACCAGTGGACGCCCGGCTGGTACTTCGGCAGCCGGGCGGTGATCTTCATACCCGCGCCCACGGCGGTCTCGATGACCAGGCCGTGGTCGTCGCCGTACACCTGGCGGAGCCGGTCGTCGACATTGGACAGGCCGATGCCGCCGGACGGGCTGACCTCGCCGGCCAGGACGCGGCGCAGCAGGACCGGGTCCATGCCGGCGCCGTCGTCCTCGATGACGACGAGGGCCTCGGCGCCCGCGTCCTGGGCCGTGATCCGTATATGGCATTTGTCCGCCTTTCCTTCCAGACCGTGCTTCACGGCGTTCTCCACGAGGGGCTGGAGGCAGAGGAAGGGCAGGGCGACCGGGAGGACCTCGGGGGCGATCTGGAGGGTGACGGCGAGACGGTCGCCGAAGCGGGCGCGGACCAGGGCCAGGTAGTGGTCGATGGCGTGCAGCTCGTCGGCGAGGGTGGTGAAGTCGCCGTGCCTGCGGAACGAGTAGCGGGTGAAGTCGGCGAACTCCAGGAGCAGCTCGCGGGCGCGTTCGGGGTCGGTGCGGACGAAGGACGCGATCACGGCGAGCGAGTTGAAGATGAAGTGCGGGGAGATCTGGGCGCGCAAGGCCTTGATCTCCGCCTCGATGAGTTTCGTACGGGACTGGTCGAGGTCCGCCAGCTCGAGCTGGACGCTCACCCAGCGGGCCACCTCCCCCGCCGCCCGGACCAGGACGGCCGACTCGCGGGGCGCGCAGGCGACCAGGGCGCCGTGCACCCGGTCGTCGACGGTGAGGAGGGCGAGGACCGCCCAGCGGACGGGACAGTCGGGGTGGTCGCAGGTCAGCCGGAAGGCCTCGCCCCGGCCGGTCTCCAGCGGGCCCGCCAGCCGTTCCATGATCTCGGCGCGGTGGTGGGCGCCCACTCCGTCCCAGGCCAGGACCCCCTTCTGGTCGGTCAGGCACAGGGCGTCCGTGCCGAGCAGCGTGCGCAGCCGGCGGGCCGACTTGCGGGCCGTCTCCTCGGTGAGCCCCGCCCGCAGCGGGGGTGTGGCCAGGGAGGCGGTGTGCAGGGTCTGGAAGGTGGCGTGCTCGACGGGGGTGCCGAGGCCGCCGAGGTTCTCGGGGCGGGCGGTGCGGCGGCCGAGCCAGAAGCCGGCGGCGAGGCAGGGCAGGATCGCCATGCACAGTCCCGCGAGGAAGTCGCTCATGTCCGTGCCTCCGCCGCCCTGAGCTGTTCCTCCGTGTGCAGTTCCTCGGGCAGGTGGAAGCGGGCCAGGATGGCGGCGGTGCCGGCCGGGATGCGGCCCGGGGTGGCCAGGGAGACCAGGATCATGGTCAGAAAGCCCAGCGGTACGGACCACAGCGCCGGCCAGGCGAGGAGGGCGTGCAGACCGCCGCCGGTGACGGGCAGGCCGGCCATGGTCGCGGCGACCGCGAGGAACGCCGAGCCGCCGCCGACCAGCATCCCGGCCACCGCGCCGGGCGGGGTCAGCCGGCGCCACCAGATACCGAGGACGAGCAGCGGGCAGAAGGAGGACGCCGACACCGCGAAGGCGAGGCCCACCGCGTCGGCGACCGGCAGTCCGCCCACCAGCAGGCTCGCCGCCAGCGGTACGGCCATCGCGAGCAGGGTGCCGAGGCGGAAGTGCCGTACGCCACGGGTCGGCAGCACGTCCTGGGTGAGGACGCCCGCGATGGCCATCGTCAGCCCGGACGCCGTGGACAGGAACGCCGCGAACGCGCCCCCGGCGACCAGCGCGCCGAGCAGGTCGCCGCCGAGGCCGCCGATCATCCGGTCGGGCAGCAGGAGGACGGCGGCGTCGGCGGAGCCGGTGAGGGCGAGTTCGGGGGTGTAGAGGCGGCCGAGGGCGCCGTAGACGGGCGGCAGCAGGTAGAAGGCGCCGATGAGGGCGAGGACGGCGACCGTGGTGCGGCGGGCGGCGACGCCGTGCGGGCTGGTGTAGAAGCGGACGACGACGTGCGGCAGGCCCATGGTGCCGAGGAAGGTGGCGAGGATCAGACCGTACGTGGCGTACAGCGGGCGTTCCTCGCGGCCGGACGCCAGCGAGGTGGACATGCCGCCGTTGCTGCCCCGGTCGGCGGTGGGGACGGTGGCGCCCTTGGCGAAGGTGAGGCGGGTGCCCTCGGCGATGCGATGGGTACCGGCGGGGAGGCGGAGCACGGTGCCGTTCTGCGGGCGGCCGTCGACCGTGCCCCTGACGGTGACGGTCAGCGGGCGGTCCAGCTTGAGGTCGAGGGTCTCGGCGACGCGCACGGTGCGCTGCTCGCGGAAGGCGGGCGGCTCCGTGAAGGCCTGCCGGGGGGCTCCGTCGCCCTGCCAGGCGAGGACCAGGAAGAGGGCCGGGACGAGGAGCGCGGTGAGCTTGAGCCAGTACTGGAAGGCCTGCACGAAGGTGATGCTGCGCATGCCGCCCGCGGCGACGGTCGCGGTGACGACCAGCGCCACGATCAGCCCGCCGAGCGAGTCCGGGGCGCCGGTGAGGACGGTCAACGTCAGTCCGGCGCCCTGGAGTTGGGGCAGCAGATAGAGCCAGCCGACGCCGACCACGAAGGTGCCCGCGAGGCGTCGTACGGCCGGGGAGGCGAGGCGGGCCTCGGCGAAGTCGGGGAGGGTGTAGGCGCCGGAGCGGCGCAGCGGGGCGGCGACGAACAGGAGCAGGACCAGGTATCCGGCGGTGTAGCCGACCGGGTACCAGAGCATGTCCGGGCCCTGGACCAGGACGAGTCCGGCGATGCCGAGGAAGGAGGCGGCGGAGAGGTACTCGCCGCTGATGGCGGCGGCGTTGAGGCGGGGGCCGACGGTGCGGGAGGCGACGTAGAAGTCGGAGGTGGTGCGGGAGATGCGCAGTCCGAAGGCGCCGACCAGGACGGTCGCGACGACCACGAGCGCGACGGCGGGAACGGCGTAGGTCGAGTTCACCGGTCTTCTACCAGCCGCACGAAGTCCCGTTCGTTGCGTTCGGCGCGGCGGACGTACCAGCGGGCGAGCAGGACGAGCGGGAGGTAGAGGCCGAAGCCGAGGACCGCCCACTGCAGCCGGTGGGCGTCGGGCATCGCCGCGAACAGCAGGGGCAGCGGGCCGACGAGCAGGGCGAGGACGGCGAACACCGTGAGGGCGGCACGGAGTTGGGAGCGCATCAGGGAGCGGACGTAGGTGTGGCCGAGGGTGGTCTGCTCGTCGATCTCGGTGCGCGGGCGGTAGTAGCCGGAGGCGCGTCGGGTGCGGCGCGGCGGGCCGGTGACGACGACACGGCGCTCGGCGGGATCCTGGGGCACGCTCACGTCCTCCTCATCAGCAGGTCCCGCAGTTCGCGGGCGTGGCGGCGGCTGACCTGGAGTTCCTCGTCGCCGACCAGGACGCTCACCGTGCCGGCGTCCAGGCGGAGTTCGCCTATGTGGCGCAGGGCGACGAGATGGCGGCGGTGGATACGGACGAAGCCGCGGGCGCGCCAGCGCTCCTCCAGGGTGGACAGGGGGATGCGGACCAGGTGGCTGCCGCGGTCGGTGTGCAGTCGGGCGTAGTCGCCCCGGGCCTCGACGTGGGTGATGTCGTCGACGGCGACGAAGCGGGTCACACCGCCGAGTTCGACGGGTATGTGGTCGGGGTCGGGCTCGTGCACCGGGATGCGGGGCGCGGTGCCGCGCAGTTCGGTGGCGCGGCGGACGGCCTCGGCGAGGCGTTCCTTGCGGACCGGTTTGAGGACGTAGTCGACGGCCTTGAGGTCGAAGGCCTGGACGGCGAAGTCCTCGTGGGCGGTGACGAACACGACCAGCGGCGGGCGGGCGAAGCCGGTGAGCAGCCGGGCCAGATCGAGGCCGTCGAGGCCGGGCATCTGGATGTCGAGGAAGACCACGTCGATGGCCTCGGGGCCGTGCGGCCCCGACTCCAGGGCGCGGTTGAGCCGGCGCAGCGCCTCGGTCGCGTCGCCGGCGCCCTCCACGCTGCCGATCCGGGGATCGGCGTTGAGGAGGTACAGCAGTTCCTCCAGCGAGGGGCGTTCGTCGTCGACGGCGAGGGCGCGCAGCATGAACGTGGAGTGTAGGGGCGAACCGCACGCCTGGACATGTACCGGGGTGTGGACGTGGTCGCTGGATACAGTGCCCCCATGAACAGCACGCCTGCTCCCTTCGACGAGCTCGACCGGAAGATCGTCACCGCTCTGATGGCGAACGCCCGGACGAGCTTCGCCGAGATCGGCACGGCGATCGGTCTCTCCGCGACGGCGGTCAAGCGCCGGGTGGACCGGTTGCGGGAGACGGGTGTGATCACGGGGTTCACGGCGACGGTGAAGCCGGCGGCGCTGGGCTGGCGCACGGAGGCGTACGTGGAGGTGTACTGCGAGGGCGCCGCGCCCCCCAGGCGGCTGGCGGAGGTGATGCGCAACCATCCGGAGATCATCGCGGCGATGACGGTGACGGGCGGGGCGGACGCGCTGCTGCATGTGCGGGCGCGGGACGTGGAGCACTTCGAGGAGGTGCTGGAGCGGATCCGGGTGGAGCCGTTCATCCGGAAGACGATCAGCGTGATGGTGCTGTCCCATCTGCTGCCGGACGCCCCGGAGGCGGGCGCGACGCAGCCCGCACCAGACGTGCGCTGAGCAGGCCGAAGACGCAGCATTCCTGCGTGGACACGCAGCTCTTGTTCCTTGTCGTGCGCCCTTCCCATTTCTTACCGTTGATGTCAACCCTCAGTCGGCACCGTTGGAAGCGGAGGAACCCCTCTGTGTCTGAAAGCCGTGTGCGGCGCCCCCGGCGCTTTCTCGTCTGTGAACCCAGACACTTCGCCGTGCAGTACGCGATCAACCCCTGGATGCATCCCGACACCCCCGTCGACGTCGATCTCGCCCAGGGGCAGTGGCAGGCGCTGATCAGCGCCTACCGGGCCCACGGCCACACCGTGGACACGGTGGAGCCGGCCCCCGGTCTGCCCGACATGGTCTTCGCCGCGAACTCGGCGGTCGTGGTCGAGGGCCGTGTCCTCGGCTCGCTGTTCCACGCGCCGCAGCGGCGCGGTGAGTCCGTGCACTACGACACCTGGTTCAAGGCCGCCGGCTACCAGGTGCACCGGCCCGAGTCCGTCTGCGAGGGCGAGGGCGACCTGGTGTGGACCGGCCGGTACCTGCTGGCCGGCACCGGGTTCCGCACCACCCGGGAGGCGCACCGCGAGGCGCAGGAGTACTTCGGCCACCCGGTGATCAGCCTGACCCTGGTGGACCCGCACTTCTACCATCTGGACACGGCCCTGTTCGTGCTGGACGACGAGCACGAGTCGAACATCGCCTACTACCCGGAGGCGTTCTCGCCCGGCAGCCGCGAGGTCCTGGCGCGGCTGTTCCCGGACGCGGTCCCGGCGACCCGCCAGGACGCCCTGGCGTTCGGGCTGAACTCCGTGTCCGACGGCCGTCATGTCTTCATCGCGCCGCAGGCCGAGGCGCTCGCCGCCCGGCTCTCCGAGCACGGCTACCTTCCCGTCCCCGTCGACCTGTCGGAGTTCCACAAGGCCGGCGGCGGCATCAAGTGCTGCACCCAGGAGATCCGCCCATGACCGCGCCCGCACGCACGCGTACCTCCGCCGATCTGATCCGCGCGGAGGAGCCCGTCCTCGCGCACAACTACCACCCGCTGCCCGTGGTCGTCGCGTCCGCCGAGGGTGCCTGGGTGCAGGACGTCGAGGGGCGCCGCTACCTCGACATGCTGGCCGGCTACTCGGCCCTCAACTTCGGCCACCGGCACCCGCTGCTGATCGAGGCGGCGCACCGTCAGCTGGACCGGCTCACGCTCACCTCCCGCGCCTTCCACAACGACCGGCTCGCCGGGTTCGCCGAGCGGCTCGCCGAACTGACCGGCCAGGACATGGTGCTGCCGATGAACACCGGCGCGGAGGCGGTGGAGAGCGGGATCAAGGTGGCCCGCAAGTGGGCGTACGAGGTGAAGGGCGTCCCCGCCGACCGGGCGACGATCGTGGTCGCGGCGGACAACTTCCACGGCCGGACGACGACGATCGTGAGCTTCTCCACGGACGAGACGGCCAGGGCGGGCTTCGGTCCGTTCACGCCGGGCTTCCGGATCGTGCCGTACAACGACCTGGCGGCGCTGGAGGCGGCGGTCGACGAGACCACGGCCGCGGTGCTGATCGAGCCGATCCAGGGCGAGGCGGGCGTGGTCATCCCGGACGACGGCTATCTGGCCGGGGTGCGGGAGCTGACCCGCCGTACGAACTGCCTGTTCATCGCGGACGAGATCCAGTCGGGGCTCGGGCGGACCGGGCGGACGCTGGCCGTGGAGCACGAGGGCGTCGTCCCGGACGTGGTGCTGCTGGGCAAGGCCCTCGGCGGCGGGATCGTGCCGGTGTCGGCGGTGGTGGCGCGGCGCGAGGTGCTGTCGGTGCTGCGGCCGGGCGAGCACGGGTCGACCTTCGGCGGCAACCCGCTCGCGGCGGCGGTCGGCACAGCGGTGGTGGAGCTGCTGGAGACCGGCGAGTTCCAGCGGCGCGCGGCCGAGCTGGGCGGTGTGCTGCGGGACGGGCTGACCGGGCTGGTCGGCAAGGGTGTCGTGGGCTTCCGCGCGCGGGGGCTGTGGGCGGGCGTGGACGTCGACCCGGCGATCGGCACGGGGCGCGAGGTCAGCGAGCGGCTGATGCGGGAGGGCGTCCTGGTCAAGGACACCCACGGGTCGACGATTCGGCTGGCGCCGCCCCTGACGATCACCGCGGAGGAACTGCGCTCGGCGCTGGGCACCTTGGAGGAGGTGCTGGCGCGCGGCGCCTGAGCATTCGGGTGGCTCGGTCACGCTCGTGCAGGCAGGGTGAAGATTGAGTCAGGAGGTGGTAGACCACTCTCAGCGACAGAGAGGTCGACCGTGGGCCATCACGACGAGGACGACGTTGCCCGCCGGCGCTTCGACGTGGCGGACGCCGCGCCCCTGCTGCTCGACGGCCGGGGCGTGGTGACCGGCTGGACCAGGGACGCCGAGCGTCTGCTGGGGTACCCGGCGGCCGAGGCGGTGGGCCGGGACCTGGCCGGGCTGCTCACCCACGGGGACGCCTGGCGGGTGCCGGACGTACTGGAACGGTGCCGCCGGGAGGGCGGCTGGGCGGGGCTGCTGTCGGCCCGCCGCGGGGACGGCCGGCCGGTGCCGGTGATGGCGCGGGTCACCTCCGCCGAGGAGCCCGGCGGCCCGGCCCGCTGGCTGGTGCTGCTGAACGAGATGGGCGACGCCCCGGGCTGGACCATGAGCCGCTCGGTGCTGGAGCAGATGGTGGGCGAGTCCCCCATAGGCATCGCGATCGTCGACACCGACCTGCGTTTCGTGTGGTCCAACGACGCCCTCGCCAGGTTCGGCGGCGGCCGGCCCGAGCAGCGGCTGGGGCTGCGGCTCGCGGACGTGCAGCCCGGTCTGGACGCGGAGGCCGCCGAGGCGCAGATGCGGCGGGTGCTGGAGAGCGGCGAGACCGTGGTCGGCTACGAGCATCTGGGCCATCTGCGGTCCGCGCCGCACCGCGAGACGGCGCACATGCTGTCCTTCACCCGCCTCGACGACGACCGCGGACATCCGATGGGCGTCTACTACACGGTCGTCGACATCACCGACCGCCACCGGGCCCGCCGACGGCTCGCGTTGCTGGACCGGGCGGGCCGGCGCATCGGCCGCACCCTGGACATCGCCCGCACCGCCCAGGAGCTGGCCGACATCGCCGTACCGGGGTTCGCGGACGCGGTCGCCGTCGATCTGCTGGAGCCGGTGCTGCGGGGCGCGGAGCCGGGGCCGGGCCCTTACGACTCCGTACCGCTGCGGCGGGCCGGGCTGCGGGTGCACGGCCCGGACGGTCAGGAGACCGTCGGCGGCGGCGCCGACGCGATGACGTACCCGGCCGGGTCGCCTCCCCTGGGCTGTCTGCTCACCGGGCGCCCCTGGCTGGCCGAGCGGCTGGAACCGGGGGCCGCCGGGGCGTGGGTGCGGGTGCTGCCCGACGCCCGGGAGGCGGTCAGTGTGCTGGTCGTGCCGGTGCGGGCGCGGGGGGCCACGCTGGGGGTGACCACGTTTCTGCGGCAGCACCCGCAGGAGCCGTTCGACACCGAGGACCTGGCGCTCGCCGAGGATCTGGTGTCGCGGGCGGCCGTCTGCGTGGACAACGCCCGCCGCTACACCCGTGAGCGGGACGCGGCGCTCGTGCTCCAGCGCAATCTGCTCCCCCGGCGGCTGCCCGAGCAGGACGCCGTCGAGGTGGCCGTCTGCTACCGCCCGGCCGACGAGCTGACCGGTCTCGGCGGCGACTGGTACGACCTCATCCCCCTGTCGGGGGCCCGGGTGGCACTGGTCGTGGGCGAGGTGCCGGGCCACGGCATCGACGCCGCCGCGGCGATGGGCCGGGTGCGGACCGCCGTCCGCACCCTTGCCGCCCTGGACCTGCCTCCCGAGGAGGTGCTCGCCCACCTCGACGACCTGGTGGCCGTGATGGCCCGCGAGGAGGGCCTGGAGGCGGGCACGCAGGCGCAGGGGGCGGGGTGCGTGTATGCCGTGTACGACCCCGTGGACGGCCGGTGTGCGATGGCCGCCGCCGGGCATCCCGCGCCGGCGGTGGTGCTGCCGGACGGGAGCGTCACCTTCGTGGAGCTGCCGCAGGGGCCCCCGCTCGGCGCGGGCGGCCCGCCGTTCGAGGCGTCCGAGCTGACCCTGCCCGAGGGCAGCACCCTGGCACTCCACACGGACGGCCTTCTGGGCAGGGGCGAGGCCGAGGGGCTGGGCCCGGGCGGGACGCCGGGGGCGGACCGGGAGCGGTTGCGGTGGGCCTTGGGGTTGCGGGGGGACAGTCTGGAGGTGCGTTGTCGGCGGGTGATCGACGCGCTGGTACCGGATCGGCCGGACGACGATGTGGCGTTGTTGCTGGCCCGGACCCGTCGGCTGCCGGCGGACCGGGTCGCCGACTGGGAGCTGCCCGCCGACCCGGCGGCGGTCGCCGAGGCCCGCAAGACCGCGAGCCGCCGGCTGGCCGAGTGGGGGCTGGCGGAGCTGTCGTTCACCACGGAGCTGGTGGTCAGCGAGCTGGTCACCAACGCGATCCGGTATGCCACCGGGCCCATCCGGCTGCGGCTGATCCGCGAGCGCACCCTGGTCTGCGAGGTCATCGACGGCGGCACCACGGCACCGCATCTGCGCCATCCCCGCGCCACCGACGAGGGGGGCCGCGGGCTGCTGCTGGTCTCGCAGGTCACCCAGCGCTGGGGCACCCGCTTCCTCCCCGAGGGAAAGATCATCTGGGCCGAGCAGACCCTCGTCACCGGCCCCGGAGTGTGACACCCAGCCGCCCCATGGCACATTCGTGAGAAACTTGGGCGATACCGGCGGATGGGGCGCGAGCCATGTACGACACGGTGATCGACTACGCGGAGGTGTTCCTGGCCCTGCCCGGCATGGTCGCGCTGCTGACTCCCGAGCTGATCTACGCGGACGCCAACGACGAGTTCCTGCGGGTGGCGGGCCGCAGCCGCGAGCAGATGATCGGCCGGCACCTCTTCGAGGTCTTCCCGGACAACCCCAACGACCCCGGCGCGAGCGGCGTGCGCAATCTGGAGGCCTCGCTGCGCCGGGTGCTGGCCACCGGCGAGCGGGACGCGATGGCCCTGCAGCGCTACGACGTCGAGAACCCCGACGAGCCCGGTGTGTGGGAGGAGCGCTACTGGAGCCCGGTCAACGCGCCGGTGTTCGGCCCGGACGGTTCGGTGGTGCTCCTCGTGCACCGCGTCGAGGAGGTCACCGAGCTGATCCGGGCCCGCGGCGGACGGGCCACGGGACGTCTGGGCGGCCGGTCCCGGGTGCTGGAGGCCGAGCTGTACACCCGCGCCCGCGAGCTCCAGGACCTCAACGAACGGCTGCGGCTCGCCCACGCGCGCGAGCGCGAGGTGGCCCTGGCCCTGCAAAAGGCGATGCTGCCCGCGCGCCGCCAGGTGGGCCACCACGGAGTGGCCGTCCGCTACCGCCCGGCGGTCGGCGCGCTGAACGTCTGCGGGGACTGGTACGACCTGGTGGACCTCGTCGGCGGCCACCGCATGGGCGTGTCGGTGGGCGACGTGGTGGGGCACGGACTGGAGGCCGCCGGGGTGATGGGCCAGCTGCGCAGCGCGCTGAGCGCGACCTCCCGGGTGGCCGCGGGCCCGGCCGAGGCGCTGGACGTCCTCGGGCGGTACGCGCATGTCGTGGACGGCGCCGAGTCGGCGACCGCGGTCACCACGTTCATCGACTTCGACCGTCACACCATCACCTACAGCAGCGCCGGCCATCCGCCGCCCGTCCTGGTGCACGCCGACGGGCGGGTGGAGTTCCTCGACCGGGCCACGGATCCGCCGCTCGACGCCCGTCCCGACCCGGTCCCCCGGCCCCAGGCGTGCACCGGCTACGCGGACGGCGCCACCCTCGCCCTGTACACCGACGGTCTGGTGGAGCGGCGCGGGGAGGACATCGACCGGGGCGTGCACCGCCTCGCCGAGGCCCTCGCCCGGCACCGGGAAGCGGACCCGGAATTCCTCGCCGACTCGGTCCTGCTGGAGCTGCTGCCGCACGGCGGTGCGACCGACGACACCGCCCTGGTGGTCGTAAGGCTGTGACCGCGGACTTGCCGCTCGGCCACCGGCGGCAGGAACCTGGTGCGGTGGCCGTCCGCCGCAGATCCGCCGGAGTGAGGAGCGTCCCCTTGTTCTACTACGTGCTCAAGTACGTCCTGCTGGGCCCCCTGCTGAGGCTGGCGTTCCGCCCGCGCATCGAGGGCCTGGAGCACGTACCGGAGTCGGGGGCGGCGATCGTCGCGGGCAACCACCTGTCGTTCTCGGACCACTTCCTGATGCCCGCGGTCCTCAGACGGCGCATCACCTTCCTCGCGAAGGCCGAGTACTTCACCGGCCCCGGCATCAAGGGCAGACTGACGGCCGCGTTCTTCCACAGCGCCGGGCAGATCCCGGTCGACCGCTCGGGCAAGGACGCGGGCCAGGCGGCCATCCGCGAGGGCCTCGGGGTGCTGAGCAAGGACGAGCTCCTCGGCATCTATCCGGAGGGCACCCGCTCGCACGACGGCCGGCTCTACAAGGGCAAGGTGGGCGTGGCGGTGATGGCGCTGAAGGCCGGGGTGCCGGTGATCCCCTGCGCGATGATCGGCACCTTCGAGGCGCAGCCGCCCGGCAAGATCCTCCCGACGCTCCACCCGGTGGTCATCCGCTTCGGCAAGCCCCTCGAGTTCTCCCGCTACGCCGGCATGGAGAACGAGAAGGCGATCCTGCGCGCGGTCACCGACGAGATCATGTACGCGATCCTGAAGCTGTCCGGCCAGGAGTACGTCGACGAGTACGCGGCCGTGGTGAAGGCGGCGGAGGCGGAGGCGGCCGAGAAGCAGCGCAAGTTCCCCCGGATGCCGCTGAGTTGACAGGGCATCCGGGGGAGGTCGGCTACGGCGTCGGCGTGGCGTGCGGGGTGCAGGTCACGTCGGCGGCGTCGAGCTTGCCGGTGAGCAGGTAGGACTGGACACGGGGGTTGATGCAGGAGTTGACCAGGTTGGTCACGCCGTGGGAGCCGGCGCCCTTCTCCGTGATCAGCCGCGAGCCCTTGAACCGCTTGTGCAGTTCGACGGCGCCGTCGTACGGGGTGGCCGCGTCATTCGTGGACTGCACGATGAGCACGCCCGGCAGACCCTTGCCGGACTTCACGTTCACCGGGGTCTGCTGCTTGACCGGCCAGGTCGCGCAGGGCAGGTTCAGCCAGGCGTTGGCCCAGGTCATGAACGGGTAGTTCTTGTTGAGCCGCGTGTTGTCGCGGTCCCACTTCTTCCAGCTGGTAGGCCACTTGGCGTCGGTGCACTCGACGGCCGTGTAGACGGCGTTGCCGTTCTCCGAGGACGCGTTGCCCGCGGTGTCGGTGAGGTCCGGGGCCGCCGCGTCCACGAGGGCCTGGGTGTCGCCCGCGAAGTACTTGGAGAAGACCGTCGCGACCGGCGCCCACGAGGAGTCGTAGTACGGGGCGCTCTGGAAGAAGCCGATCAGCTCGGCCGGGCCGACCAGTCCGCCGATGGGGTTCTTCTTGGCGGTGGCGCGCAGCTCCAGCCACTTGGCCTGGACGGCGGCGCGGGTCTTGCCGAGGTGGTAGGCGGCGTCGTTGGCGGCGACCCAGTCCTCCCAGTCCTTCCAGCGGCCCTCGAAGGCGACGTCCTGGTCGAGGTTGGCCTCGTACCAGATCTTCGAGCGGGACGGGTTGACCACGCTGTCCACGATCATCCGGCGGACATGGCCCGGGAAGAGCGTGCCGTAGACGGCGCCGATGTAGGTGCCGTAGGAGACGCCCAGGAAGTTGAGCTTCTTCTCGCCGAGGGCGGCGCGGATGACGTCGAGGTCGCGCACGGTGTTCGGCGTGGTCATCTGCGCGAGCATCGCCTTGCCGGTGCGCTCGGCGCAGCCCTCGGCGTACTCGCGGGCGAGCTTGCGCTGGGCGCGCTTGTCGGCCTCGCTGTCCGGGACCGGGTCGGCCTTGGGCGCCTTGACGAACTCCTGCGGGTCGATGCAGGAGATGGGCGCGGAGTGGCCGACGCCGCGCGGGTCGAAGCCCACGAAGTCGTAGGCCTTGGCGACGTCGGTCCACAGCGGGGCCTTGTTGACGACGCGGAGCGGGAAGCGCATCCCGGAGCCGCCGGGGCCGCCCGGGTTGTAGACGAGCGCGCCCTGGCGCTCCTCCTTGGTGCCGGTGTTGCCGACGCGGTCGACGGCGAGCTTGATCTGCTTGCCGTAGGGCTTGGCGTAGTCGAGCGGCACGCTGACCCACCCGCACTGGACCGGCTTGGCCAGACCCCAGTCCGTCGGACAGTCCTGCCAGTCGATACCGGCCTTGGCGGCGCGCTGCGCGGCGACGGCCGCGCCCCGCATCTCCCTGTCCTGCCCCGAACCGCCGCTCGCCGCGTTGGCGGTGGGCACTGCGACGGCACCGGCCATCAGGGTGGCGGCGACGAGCGCGCCTGCCGAACCCAGCGCCGCGGTCCGTCTGTTCGGTCGTATCTGCCTCAAGTGGGATCCCCTACCTTGGTCATGGCGGTACGGGGATCCTCTCGGCTGTGAGGTGCCTGAGAACAGGTTTCGTTGACGTTCTTTGCCAATCCGATAACCGGTCAGTCGCGTACCGCTCACCGGGCGTTCAGTGCCGCCAGTGCCTCGTCCAGCACCCGGCGCAGCCGCAGCCCGTCCGGCGCGACGGCGCTCACCAGCGCGGCGGGGCCGGCGAGCGGCAGCACGGCGGCGCTCTCCCCGAGGACCCGGGCCGCCACCGGATTGTCGCGGAACTCCGGCCGGACGACCAGTAGTTGGCCGACGGCGCGGTGTCCCGCCAGCACGGCGGGTCCGTCCCAGCCGCCGGGGGCGCCGGGTCCGCAGGCCAACTCCTGGTCGAGGAGGGCCCGTCCGCCCACGTACACGGCCAGCCGGCTGGTGAGCCTGCCGGGCTCCTCACCCACCCGCCCCAGCACCTGTTCCTCGCGCAGTACGAGACGGGCGTCCGGGGCGAGGTCGACCTGGGTGGAGACGTGCAGGTCGCTGCCCTTCGCGGAGATCAACGGCTCGGGCAGCCAGCGCAGTTCACCGCCGTCGGCGACGGTGAGGCGTACGGCGTAGTGGGCCTCGTCCTTGAGCTGTCCGGGCAGGGCGATGGTGGCGGCGGCCGAGCCGACGTGCAGCCGGGCGCCGGTGTCCACGTCCGCCTCGACGGCGAAGCGGTCCCCGCCGAGGGGGCCGCTCATCGCGCCGACGAGCATCACCCGGGCCTCGTCGGCGCCGCCGCGGGTGCGGCGCAGCGCCAGCGGGCCGTCGCTGTCGAGGACGGGCAGGGAGGTGCCGCCGCGCCCGTCCGCCGCCGCCCTGATCCGGGCGGTGGCGTGCACACCCGGCATGTCACGCCGTCCAGTCGGCGAGCCGCGCCCGCACCCAGGCGGCCACGTCGGTGACTCCGTCCGCACCGCGCAACGACTGGAAGACGACCGGGAGTTCGGCGCGCTGCGCCTTGGCGTCGGCGGCCATCCGGGCGAGGTCGGAGCCGACGTAGGGGGCGAGGTCGGTCTTGTTGACGACGAGGAGGTCGGCGGTGGTGACGCCGGGGCCGCCCTTGCGCGGGATGTCGTCCCCGCCGGCGACGTCGATGACGAAGATCTGCGCGTCCACGAGCCCCTTGGAGAAGGTGGCGGTGAGGTTGTCACCGCCGGACTCCACGAGCACGAGGTCGAGCGGGCCGACGGCCTCCTCCAGGTCCTCCACGGCTTCGAGGTTGGCGGAGATGTCGTCACGGATCGCGGTGTGCGGGCAGGCGCCGGTCTCCACGGCCGTGATCCGCTCGGGCGGCAGCACGGCCTCCCGCAGCAGGAAGTCGGCGTCCTCCCGGGTGTAGATGTCGTTCGTCACGACGGCGAGGGAGAGTTCCTCCCGCAGGACCCGGCAGAGGGCCGCCACGGTGGCGGTCTTCCCGGACCCGACGGGCCCGCCGAGCCCGATCCGCAACGCCCGCCGGGCCCCGTCGGGGCGGTGGGCATCGGCGCTGACGGCGGCGGGGCCGTGGTGGGAGTGGTCGAGATGCATGGTGCGGCTCCTGTTTTCTTGACCCACCGAGTCGGGTGGTGGGTGGGCATGAGCGGGGCCAGGGGGACTACGAGGCGAACAGGCGTACCGGCCAGGACGCGTGCAGCTCCGCCCCTATCTCCAGCAGCGGTGCCGACGCGGCCGGCAGCGCGGGCGGGGTGGCCGTGCCCGCCGTCACCGCCCGGTCCACGACCAGGTCCAGCTCCGGAGCCAGCCGGGCCAGTACCGCCGTCGCCTCGAACGGGTCGAGGCTGAGCAGCCGTACGACCGCTGTCGCCGGTCCGCTGACGCTCTCGTAGACCGCGCAGTACGCCGCGTCCTGTGGCCGCAGCCCGGCCGCGCGGGCCGTCAGGCCGAGGACGACCGGTTGGTGGGCGCCCTTGGGGAACTGCCGGGCGAGGGCGTCCAGTTCGGCGCTCGGCCAGGTGGCGCGGGCGGCCCGCATCAGCTGCCGGCCCAGCTTGCGCGCGGCGAGCCGCAGCGCGGGGGACGGGGTGCGGGCGTCCGCCGCCGCGTCCAGCTCCGCCGGGTCCGCCCCTGCGGTCGCCGCCGCGGCCAGGGAGGCCGCCACCAGCCCCGTCGTGTGCAGCCGGCCCCGGCAGAACGCCGCCAGGTCCGCCGCGCCGGTGATCCGGCCCGCCTTGACCGCCTCCTCCGCCCCGCCGGAGTGTGCGTGCCCTCCGGCGGGGAAGCGGCCGTCGGCCAGGACGAGCAGCGCCGCCCGTGTCATGACGCGTCCATCAGAACAGGAAGTAACGCTGGGCCATGGGCAGTTCGGCGGCCGGAGTCGCCTCGACCAGTTCGCCGTCGATGTGCACGGCGAAGGAGTCCGGGTCGACCTCCACGCGCGGCCGGGCGTCGTTCTCCCGCATGTCCGCCTTGGTCACCGCGCGTGTCGAGTCGATGGCGACGAACTTCTTGCCGAGCTGCAGCCGCTCGGGCAGTCCGTCCTCGATCGCGAGCGGGGCGACGAAGTTGAAGGAGTTCGACGCCGGTGCCCGGCCGATCGCGCCGTACATCGGGCGCGGCAGGATCGGCTGCGGGGTGGGGATGGAGGCGTTGGCGTCGCCCATCTGCGCGTACGCGATCTGGCCGCCCTTGATGACGAGGTGCGGCTTGACGCCGAAGAACGCCGGCTCCCACAGCACCAGGTCGGCGAGCTTGCCGGTCTCGACGGAGCCGACCTCGCGGGCCAGGCCCTGGGCGAGCGCCGGGTTGATCGTGTACTTGGCGACATAGCGCCGTACGCGGTGGTTGTCCGCGCGGCCGTCGCCGGGCAGCGCGCCCCGCCGGCGCTTCATCACATGGGCCGTCTGCCAGGTCCGCAGGATCACCTCGCCGACCCGGCCCATGGCCTGGGCGTCGGAGGAGATGATCGAGATGGCGCCGAGGTCGTGGAGGATGTCCTCCGCGCCGATGGTCGACGGGCGGATCCGGGACTCGGCGAAGGCGAGGTCCTCCGGGACGGCCGGGTTGAGGTGGTGGCAGACCATCAGCATGTCGAGGTGTTCCTCGGCGGTGTTGACGGTGTACGGCCGGGTCGGGTTGGTCGAGCTGGGCAGTATGTGCGGCTGCGAGACGACGGTCATGATGTCGGGCGCGTGCCCGCCGCCGGCGCCCTCGGTGTGGTACGCGTGGATGCCGCGTCCGGCGATGGCGGCGAGCGTGTCGCCCACGAAGCCGGCCTCGTTGAGGGTGTCCGTGTGGATGGCGACCTGGACGCCGGTGCGGTCGGCGACCGTGAGGGACGCGTCGATGACGGCCGGGGTGGAGCCCCAGTCCTCGTGCAGCTTCAGGCCGAGCGCGCCGCCCCGGATCTGGGACAGCATCGCCTCGTGGGAAACGGTGTTGCCCTTGCCGAGGAAGCCGATGTTGAGGGGGTACTGCTCCATCGCCTCCAGCATCCGGGCGAGGTGCCAGGGGCCGGGCGTGACCGTCGTCGCCTTGGAGCCCTCGGCGGGTCCGGTGCCGCCGCCGACCAGGGTGGTGACGCCGGCCGACAGCGCCTCGTCGGCGATCTGCGGGCAGATGAAGTGGACGTGCGCGTCGACCGCGCCGGCCGTGAGGATGCGCCCGTTGCCCGCGATGACCTCGGTCTCGGGGCCGAGGACCAGGTCGGGGTGGACGCCGTCCATGGTGTCGGGGTTGCCGGCCTTGCCGATGGCGGTGATCCGCCCGTCGCGGATGCCGACGTCGGCCTTGACGATCCCCCAGTGGTCGATGATGACCGCGCCCGTGATGATCGTGTCCGGGGTGCCTTCTGCGCGCGTAGCACGCGCCTGACCCATGGACTCCCGGATGACCTTGCCGCCGCCGAAGACCGCCTCGTCACCGGCGAGCCCGGGACCGCCGGAACGATCCTCCTCGATCTCGATCAGCAGATCGGTGTCGGCGAGACGGATCCGGTCCCCGGTGGTGGGGCCGAACAGGTCGGCGTAGGCGGCACGTGAGATCTCAGGCATCGAGGGCACCTCCGGTCTCCCCGCGCAGCCCGGGCACCACACGGGCGCCGGCCAGCGGGACGAGTTCCACGTCGACGGGGATTCCGGGCTCGAAGCGCACGGCGGTGCCTGCGGCGACGTTCAGCCGCTGGCCGCGCGCGGCGGCGCGGTCGAACTCCAGGCCGGGGTTGGCCTCGGCGAAGTGATAGTGGGAGCCGACCTGGACGGGCCGGTCGGCGGCGTTGAGGACGGTCAGCCGGGTGACCTCACGGCCCTCGTTGTAGACGATCGGATCGTCGGCGAAGAGGAACTCTCCGGGAATCATGGCGCGGCCTCCCCCGTCAGACGATCGGGTCGTGGACGGTGACGAGCTTGGTGCCGTCGGGGAAGGTGGCCTCGACCTGGACGTCGTGGATCATCTCGGGGATGCCCTCCATGACGTCGTCGCGGGTGAGCAGCTTGCGCCCGGAGGACATCAGCTCGGCGACCGTGCGGCCGTCGCGCGCGCCCTCGAGGATGTGCGAGGTGATGAGGGCCACCGCCTCCGGGTGGTTGAGCTTCAGACCGCGGGCCCGGCGCTTCTCGGCGACGTCGGCCGCGACATGGATCAGCAGCCTCTCCTGCTCGTGCGGGGTCAGTTGCACGTCCCACCTCACATCCTCGCTCCGGACCGTGCGGGGCCCGGCTGCCGCGGCCACCGGGAAAAGCCCTGGTGGCGTGGATGGGCAGGCTAGTTGGAGCGCATTTCAGGCACGTTAACCGAACTGTGATCCACTCAGACTTCCGGCTTCGGCTCCGACACGCTCATCAGCGCGCGCAGACCGTCCCGGAGCACCTCGACGGGCACCGGTCCGAACAGGGACTGCTGGGCGATGAAGCCCAGCACGGAGGCGATCATCGTGCGCGCCACATCGTCCGGGTCCACGTCCGCCCGCATCATCCCGGCGGCCTGGTACGCCTCGACGATCCTCCCCCACGCCTCGCGCACGGCGCCGTAGCCCTCGCTCAGGACGGCCGACAGCTCCTCGTTGCGCAGGGTCTCCGTCCGCACCTGGACGACCAGCCGGGGGAAGGCCGGCCTGCCGTCGACGGTCAGGGACTCCCGGGCGGCGAGCACGTTGCCGAGGACCGCGGAGACCAGGATGTCCGGCATCGGCGGCGGGCCGAGCCGTGCCGCCTCCTCGAAGGAGGCACGGACCTGGCCGAGCACCTCGCCGACGATCGCCGCGATGAGCTCGTCCTTGCCGCTGAAGTAGCGGTAGACGGCCCCCGCCGACAGATCGACCTCCTTGAGGACGTCCTGCATGGAGGTGGCGTGGAAGCCGTTGCGGGCGAAGCAGACGGCGGCGCCGTCGAGGATCTGCCGGCGGCGGGCGTCGAGGTGGGCCTGGGATACGCGTGCCATGACCGCAAACCTAAATCCATGTCCGCCAGTCGGCGCCTGATCGCCGTCGTCCTGCTCGTCCCGACCCTCGCCGCCGTCGCCCTGTGGGCCTTCGCGTGGCCCGCCGCCCGCACGGCACCGCGCGACCTGCCGCTCGGCGTGGCCGGCCCGGCCGCCGCGACATCCCAGGTGGAGAAGCGGCTCTCCGCACACGAGGGCGCCTTCGAGATCCACCGCTACGCCGACGAGGCCGCCGCCCGGGACGCGGTCGAGGACCGGACCGTATACGGCGCGGTCGTCGTCACCGCCCAGGGCCCCGAACTGCTGACCGCCTCCGCCGCCAGCCCGGTCGTCGCCCAGCTTCTCCAGCAGGCGGTGGCGACAGACACCCGGACGAAGACCGTGACGTCGTCGCCGCCCGGGCCGCCGACCCGCGCGGCGCCGCGCTGAACGCAAGCGTGCTGCCGCTGGCACTGGCCGGGATCGTGGCGGGCTCGGTGGTGACCCTGCCGGGCCTGCGCGGGATGTGCGCGGCGGGCGCGCTGGCCGGGGCGGCGGCCCTGGTCGGCCTGGTCGCGGCGGCGCTGGCGCACAGCTGGCTCGGGGTGCTCACCGGTGACTGGTGGACGGAGGCCGGGGTGTTCGGGCTGTCCACGCTGGCGGTGAGCGCGGCCGTGGCGGGCCTGTCCGCCCTGGTCGGGCCCGCGGGTGTCGGCGCCATGGCGTTCGTGGTGATGTTCGTGGGCAACCGTTCCCAGAAACTGAGCGGGAGTGGGTCCTGTTGCCAGGACCCCTGCTCAGTCGCGTGTCCCGAACGGTCTTGGACACGCTGGTTCTCCGCTGTGACCACACGGCCGGTCGCCGCCCTCTGGGGGCTGGTTCCGTTCCGTGTCCGGCGGAGTCCCTCACGACCCCGGGTGCCCGATTCGGCCTGGACGTTCCGATGCCCGCCACCATCGCTCCGGTGGGTGCGGGGCGGTTTCGTCCGTCGCCGGATCGGGTGCCCGAGGGCGCGCCTTCCGATCGCGATGCCCGCCGCATCGTGGCGGGTCATCGCTCGTTTCTTGCCGGCCAGGGGCGTCTTCCAGTGCTCGGCGCCCCACTGGGAGGTGTACGCCGCGTCGACGGCCGACCAGGGCGAGGCCGTAGTCGGCGGCCATGTTCACCAGCCGGGCCCTGACCTTGTAGGTGGGGATGCCGTGGATGAGCTGCCGGAACCGCTTGCGGCGGCCGAACTTCTCGCGGGTCTTCCCTTCGGAGAAGTCCAGATCCTCGACCGCGATCGCGGTGACACCGACCCGGGTGGCCCAGCGCAGCAACTGGCTGAGCGCGTGCCGCAGTTGCGCGTCGCGGTGGTCCGCGCTGCCGGTCAGGTCGTACCGGAACCGCTGCGGGTCACCGACCGGGTTGCCGTGCTTGTCGAGGCGGTACGCGGCGAAGTGGTCGGCGTTGGTATCCACACCGATCAGCCCGCCCGCCCGCGCCGCCTCCACCGGGATGGCCTGTGCGGCGGGGCGCTTCCACGAGGCGGTCAGGTACCAGCGGCACCTGGCCACGTCGTAGTGGATCTCGTACGCGACCGCCCGGTTCCCGACGACACGGTCGGCCCACTCCTCGCCCCGGTACCGGAACGCGACGCGGCTGGTCAGGACGTACCGGCCGCGCGGGCTGTTGGCCAGACGGCCCAGGTCTGGTTGGTGCGCTCGAAACCGGCCCGCGAGTAACCACCCTGCTGCGCTCGGTGTCCTACTTCGACGGCGCGGCGGCCACCGGCCCGGCGCTCACGCTGACCTGGTGGGCCGCGCTCGGTCTGGGGGCCGTACTGCTGGGCGCACAACTGAAGGAGCGCACGCAGGCAGACACCGGGCAGGCCGCCGGCAAACGGCAGCCCGCCCTGGTCGGCTGACCGCAGGACCCCGAAGAGGACCGCCGCGCACCCCGGGGTGCGCGGTCCTCGGCGTTCCTACGACGGGCTCGGCCCCCGGTGTTCCGCCGCGATGCCGAACCGGTGGGGTTCGCGGGGAGCGGACGCCACCTCGCGCACGGTGGAGACCGAGCTGTGGATCACCTGCTCCTCCACCGGGCTGTCCAGTTCGTCGAGTCGCTCCAGGTCAGCGGCGGAGACAAGGGCGACCAGGGGCTTGCCGTGGCGGGTCACGACGACGCGCTCACCGCCGTACACCACCCGGTTGATCAGGTCGGCGAGCTCAGCCCTGGCTTGCGTCACCGGAATCTCGTAGGCCATACCCCCATTCTAACGTCACGTACGTCCTGTACATTTTTTACAGACGCATCCGATACTCATCAGATGCTTCAGACACCGGAGGAGGGGTATCCCATGACGACGCGACCGTCCGCCCGCTATGTCCTGCCCGAGTTCACCGAGCAGACGAGCTTCGGGCGCCGGACCATGGATCCGTACTCGAAGCTCCTGGAGGAGCGGATCGTCTTCCTGGGGACGCCGATCGACGACACCTCCGCGAACGACGTGATGGCCCAGTTCATGTACCTGGAGCACAAGGACCCCGACCGGGACATCTCGCTGTACATCAACTCCCCGGGCGGCTCGTTCAGCGCGATGACCGCGATCTACGACACGGTCCAGTACGTCACCTGCGACGTGGAGACGACCTGTCTGGGCCAGGCCGGATCGTCCGCAGCGGTGCTGCTGGCGGCGGGCGCCCCGGGCAAGCGGTTCGCGCTGCCGAGCGCGCGCATGGTGATCCATCAGCCGGCGTTCACCGAGCCGGTCGAGGGGCAGGCCAGCGATCTGGCGATCCAGGCCGATGAACTGGCGCGCACCCGGTCCCTGCTGGAGGAGATGCTCGTACGGCACACCGGGCGCAGCCCCGAGCAGGTGAACGCGGACATCGAGCGGGACATGATCCTCACCGCGCCCGAGGCCGTGACGTACGGGCTGGTGGACGGGGTCATCCCCAACCGCCGGGACCTGTCCGGCGCTTCCGGGGCGAGGTGAGCCGCGATGATTCCCGACCTGCCGCCGCTGCCCGCGCTGACCCGCGCCGAGTCCGAGCTGATCGACCGTTACCTGGATGTGGTGGACCTGCTCGGCCGGATCAACCCGGCGCACCACGGGGACACGTACCGTGGACTGCGGGCCGCCCAGGCGCTGGTCTCCAGGGCCACCGAGCTGCGTGACGCGCTGACCCTGATGCACCAGCGGGGCGAGAGCGAACTGCACGCGCCGACACTCGCGCGGGCGCTGCGCGTCCTCGACGGGGAGCGTCGTACGGCGCGCGTCACGGTGCCTCCGCTCTCCGACAGTTGACCCACGGCCGTCCGGTCCGGAGGGCCCTCGTCCCGATCGAGCCGTCCGGACCGGACCTGAAACGCACCAGACGGGTTACCCCTGTTCGGCGTAGGGGCAGTTCCCTTCACAAGCGCGCGAACGTTGTGCGGAACGTGCCATTCCGGGCCGGAACATGGGGTTCCTGTGCAGGTCCGGGGCCATTTGTCCCCTTGACACCTGACCCGCCATCAGGGTGTCCACCTGATCGAGTGAGTGGTGAGTAACCCCACAAATCCCCGGTTTCATTGGGATTTTCGGTCAGCCGTCAGTCAAGATCCCTGACTGACGACAAGCCCCCGCCACAAGCGGCGGGGCGGTCCGGGTGGACGCCGAGTCCTGCCGCCACCCGGATGACCGGTCGACAGAAGTGCATCGGCAGGAGTGGAGGACCCAAGCACGACGGGTCGCCGGAACGGTCACGCCATGACCGGGCCGAGCAGCCCTTGGGGTGAAGCCGCGTCAGCGGCCGGGCAACTTCGCCAGCCCGAATCCGACAGGTCATCCTTCACAGGCGGCTGACGAAGGGTTGCGCATGACTGCGCTCAATCGTGTCCCGTCGCTCATGGTCCGGGCCGGTACGGCCTCCGCCTTCGCCATCGCCGCCGTGGGTGGCTCGGTGGTGATTCCCGGTGTCGCCTCCGACGCGGCGGCGGCCACACCGGCCACGAAGGCACTTCAGGTCGCGGCGTCCAAGAAGGGCTCCCCGTACCGGTACGGGGCCGCGGGGCCAAAGCGGTTCGACTGCTCCGGTCTCACGATGTACTCGTTCAAGAAGGCGGGCAAGAAGCTGCCGCGTACGGCGGCTCAGCAGTACAACAAGACCCGCCACATCTCGGCCGGCACCCGCAAGGCCGGGGACCTCGTGTTCTTCCACTCGGGTTCGAACGTGTACCACGTCGGGATCTACGCGGGTGGCGGCAAGATCTGGCACTCGCCGAAGACCGGTGCCGTCGTGCGACTGGAGAAGATCTGGACGAAGAGCGTCTGGTACGGCCGGGTCCGCTGACCTGTTCCCCGGGGCGGTGACGGCGTCCCTGACGCGCCGTCACCGCCCCGGGAACCCCGGCGCCTCGGTCCCGGCCTCCGCGGGGGCCGTCCACGGCAGTTCGACCGTGACCGTCTTGCCGCCCTCTCTGGTGGGCCGCACTCTCAGCTTGCCGCCGCACTCCGCGGTCAGCCAGCGAATGATCACCATGCCTCGGCCGTTGTCCTGCTGGACAGCGGCCGGCAGTCGTTTGGGGAAGCGCGGATGGCTGTCGGTGACGCCGATGCTCAGATGTTCGTCACGGTCCAGGACCAGGTCCACCGTGAAGGTGGGCGACTGCCCCAGGGTGTGCTGCACGGCGTTGGTGGCGAGTTCGGAGACGATCAGCCGGACGGTCTCGGAGCCGTCCGAACCGGGCGGCAGACCCCACTCCCCCAGAGCGCCGAGCACGAATGCGCGAGCCGCGCGGACCGAGCCGGGATCGCTCGGCAGAGTGACGGATGCTTCCAGGTGATCTGCCATGGCGACGTCGTCCCTTTCTCACGGGACCGGCGTCCGACACAGTGCGGATGGTTCGAGTACGGTCCCGGACTGGTGCTTCTTTGCCAGACTGCCATTACCAAGCCGGTCACGGGTGACGATCCACCAAGATATGCATATATCTGTCGCCCGATGCGGTGAACTCTGCCACGGCGGAACGTATTTGGACGGCTCGTGAGGATTAGGGCTCCGAAGGGCTTCGCGAAGCCCCGAAAGAGTCCGTGAGGCTCCGAGAGTGAGGAGAAGGCCGTGCAGCACGGTCCCGCGGTGCGCCGCCGCAAACTGGGTGCGGAACTGCGCAGTCTGCGCGCCCGGGCGGGGCTCACCAGTGGTGAGGCGGCCCGCCTGGTGGGGTGGCACCAGTCCAAGGTGAGCCGGATCGAGACGGGCACCAGCGGTACGAAAACGGCCGATGTGCGGTTACTTCTCGACGCCTACGGGGTGACCGATCCGCGCCTCAGGGAACTCATGCTGGCGCTGGCAGGCGCCGACGAGGGCGACGGGCGCGACCACTGGTGGCACGCCTACCGCGGGATCCTGCCCACCGCCTACCGGGACTTCATCAGCCTGGAGTCGCAGGCCGGAGGGATGCGCACGCTGGAGACGACCGTGGTACCGGGGCTGCTGCAGACCCCCGAGTACGCCCGCGCGGTGACCCGGGCGGCGGTGGAGGGGGCGGACGAGGACCAGCTCGACACCCTGGTGGAGGTGCGGATCGCCCGCCAGGACGTGCTGCGCCGCCGGACCCCGCTGCGGCTGAGCGCGGTGCTGGACGAGGCGGTGCTGCGGCGGGAGGTGGGCGGGCCCGAGGTCATGACCCGTCAGCTCACCCGGCTGGTGGAGGCGGCACGGCTGCCCCACATCAGGCTCCAGGTACTGCCGTTCTCCGCCGGAGCGCATATCGGAGTGACCGGGCCTTTCGTTATCTTCTCGTTTTCGAGCGCTTCTGATCTGGACGTGGTTGTTATCGACCACTTGACGAGTAGCCTCTATCTCGAACGGAAAGAAGACCTCGAGGCCTACACCGAGGCCTTCAACGCCCTTCGGGCTCATGCCCTTTCGCCCGAGGAATCACTGGAATACATCGCCGCCAGAGCCGGCGGCGCGTAGGGAGGCACCATGTCCGCACAGGTGCGGTGGCTGCGCAGCAGCTACAGCACGGGAGCGAACAACTGCGTCGAGACGGCCCGGCCGGCCAGTGGCCCGTGGGCCGGTCTGCTCGCCGTACGGGACTCCAAGGACCCGGCCGGGCCCGCCCTGCTCTTCTCCCCCGAGAGCTGGTCGGGTTTCACCGCCGTGTTCCGGTCGGCCCCGTCGGACCACTGACCGCACCCTGACCGCGTTCACCCCTCAGGGGCGACCCACGGCCGTGTCACGCCGACTCATGGTCGTGTCTCCCCGATCACTCGTACAGCGCGTTCCAGTTCGGCCCCGGAGAGGTCCGCCCGGGCGGTGAGCCTGAGGCGCGAGATGCCGTCGGGCACGGAGGGAGGGCGGAAGCAGCCCACGGCCAGGCCCGCCGACCGGCAGTCCGCCGCCCATGCCACGGCCTCCTCCGGGGAAGGCGCACGCACGGAGACGACCGCGGCGTCCGGACGCACCGCTTCCAGACCCGCGGCCGTCAGCCTCTCGTGCAGCTCGGCCGCGACCGCACGCGCGCGTGCCGCCCGCTGCGGCTCCCGGCGCAGCAGCCGCAGGGCCGCGAGCGCCGCGCCGGCCGCCGCCGGGGCCAGGCCCGTGTCGAAGATGAACGTCCGGGCCGCGTTGACCAGGTGGTCGATCACCCGCGCCGGGCCGAGCACGGCCCCGCCCTGGCTGCCGAGCGACTTCGACAGCGTCGCCGTGACGACGACGTCGTCCGCTCCCGCCAGCCCCGCCGCGTACGGCGCCCCGCGGCCGCCGTCGCCGAGCACGCCGAGGCCGTGGGCGTCGTCCACGACCAGCCCGGCGCCGCGCTCCCGGCAGACCGCCGCGAGGGCGGCCAGCGGGGCGGCGTCGCCGTCCACCGAGAAGACCGTGTCGGAGACCGCCACGGCCGGGCCCTCGTGGGTGCCGAGCGCCTTGCGTACGGCGTCGGGGTCGGAGTGCGCCACGACCTGGGTGGTGCCGCGGGCCAGCCGGCAGCCGTCGATGAGCGAGGCGTGGTTGCCCGCGTCGGAGACGATCAGCGAGCCGTGCGGGGCGAGCACGGTGACCGCGGCGAGGTTGGCCGCGTACCCGGAGGAGAAGACCAGGGCCGCCTCGAACCCGCAGAAGTCGGCGAGCTCCCGCTCCAGCTCGGTGTGGAGTTCGGTGGTGCCGGTGACCAGCCGGGAGCCGGTGGCACCGGCGCCCCAGGTCCGGGCGGCGGCCGCGGCGCCCTCGCGGACCTCGAGGTGGCGGGACAGGCCCAGGTAGTCGTTGCTCGCGAGGTCGAGCAGCGGGGAGTCGGCGGGGCGGGGCCGCAGCGTCCGTACGAGGCCCGCCCGGCGGCGCAGCTCCGCCTGCTCGTCGATCCAGCCGAACGCCATGGGGCCCTCCGGAGCTTTGTAGGTAGCGGACAGACACTAACCGCCGGGAACTCTGCCCACGGTGTGGCGATACCCACACGTCTCACCGGGTGTGTTGTGCGATCCCTACCTTGGCCGAAGGCGGTTCGGTAGGACAGGATCGGCTCTCATGGACCTGCTGAACACGCTGGTGGACAAGGGGCTTCGGCGCGAGCTGCCGACCCGCGAGGAAGCGCTCGCCGTCCTCGCCACTTCCGACGACGACGTACTGGACGTGGTGGCCGCGGCCGGGAAGGTGCGGCGGCACTGGTTCGGGCGACGGGTGAAGCTCAACTACCTGATCAACCTGAAGTCGGGGCTGTGCCCCGAGGACTGTTCCTACTGCTCCCAGCGGCTGGGCTCGACGGCCGGGATCCTCAAGTACACCTGGATCAAGCCGGACGAGGCGTCCAAGGTGGCGGCGGCGGGGCTCGCGGGCGGGGCCAAGCGGGTGTGCCTGGTGGCGTCCGGGCGCGGTCCGACCGATCGTGACGTGGACCGGGTCTCCCAGACCATCAAGGCCATCAAGGACGAGAACGAGGGCGTCGAGGTGTGCGCCTGTCTGGGCCTGCTCTCCGACGGTCAGGCCGAGCGGCTGCGCGAGGCGGGCGCGGACGCCTACAACCACAACCTCAACACGTCCGAGGCGACGTACGGGGACATCACGACCACCCACACCTACGCCGACCGGGTGGACACCGTCCAGAAGGCGCACGGGGCCGGTCTGTCGGCGTGCTCGGGGCTGATCGCCGGTATGGGCGAGACGGACGAGGACCTGGTCGACGTGGTCTTCTCGCTGCGCGCGCTGGACCCGGACTCGGTGCCGGTCAACTTCCTCATCCCGATGGAGGGCACCCCGCTGGAGAAGGAGTGGCACCTCACTCCGCAGCGGTGTCTGCGCATCCTGGCGATGGTCCGGTTCGTCTGCCCGGACATCGAGGTGCGCATCGCGGGCGGCCGCGAGGTCCATCTGCGCACGCTCCAGCCGCTGGCCCTGAACCTGGCCAACTCGATCTTCCTCGGCGACTACCTCACCAGCGAGGGCCAGGCAGGCCAGGCCGACCTGGACATGATCGCGGACGCCGGGTTCGAGGTGGAGGGCGCGGACGAGGTGACGCTGCCCGAGCACCGGGCGACGGCGGGCGGGGGCGGCTGCGGGTCGCACGCCGAGGCCGGCTGCGGGTCGGGCTGTGGTTCCCACGAGGGGGCCTCGGTGTGCGGTTCCCACGAGCGGGCCTCGGTGTGCGGTTCCGCCGCCACGGCGAAGGCCGCCGAGCAGCCCCGTACGGACCTGGTCGCCGTACGCCGTCGCGGCGTCGGTACCGAGCTCGCGCCCAATGCCTGAGCTGTCCGTGTCCGAAGTGCTGGAGCTGGACCGTCGGCATGTGTGGCATCCGTACGGTCCGATGCCCGGCCGGGTCGACCCGCTCGTCGTGGATTCGGCGAGCGGGGTCCGGCTGCGGCTCGCCGACGGCTCCGGCGAGCTGGTCGACGGCATGTCGTCCTGGTGGTCGGCGATCCACGGCTACAACCACCCGGTCCTGAACGAGGCCGCGCGCGAACAGCTCGGCCGGATGAGCCATGTGATGTTCGGCGGGCTCACGCACGAGCCCGCCGTACGGCTGGCGAAGCTCCTTGTCGACATTTCGCCCGACGGCCTCGAGCATGTCTTCCTCGCCGACTCCGGTTCGGTGTCGGTCGAGGTCGCGGTGAAGATGTGCCTGCAGTACTGGCGTTCGCTGGGCCGGCCGGCGAAGCAGCGGCTGCTGACCTGGCGTGGCGGCTACCACGGCGACACCTGGCAGCCGATGTCCGTGTGCGATCCCGAGGGCGGGATGCACGAGCTGTGGAGCGGGGTGCTGCCCCGCCAGGTCTTCGTGGACCCGCCTCCGGCCGAGTACGAGGAGTCGTACGCCGAACGGCTGCGCTCGGCGATCGAGCGGCACGCCGACGAACTGGCCGCGGTGATCGTGGAGCCGGTGGTGCAGGGCGCGGGCGGGATGCGGTTCCACTCCCCCGCGTATCTGCGGGTGCTGCGCGAGGCCTGCGACGCACACGGCGTGCTGCTGGTGTTCGACGAGATCGCCACCGGGTTCGGCCGTACGGGCACCCTGTTCGCGGCGGAGCACGCGGCGGTGACGCCGGATGTGATGTGCGTGGGCAAGGCGCTGACCGGCGGTTATATGACGATGGCGGCTGCCCTGTGCACGTCCCGGGTGGCCGACGGGATCTCGCGGGGCGAGGTGCCTGTGCTGGCCCACGGCCCGACGTTCATGGGCAACCCGCTGGCGGCGGCGGTGGCCTGCGCCTCGGTCGAACTGCTGCTGGGGCAGGACTGGCGCGCGGAGGTCGAGCGGATCGGGACGGGCCTCAGGGAGGGGCTGGCACCGGCCGCCGGGCTTCCGGGCGTGAAGGACGTCCGGGTCCTCGGCGCCATCGGGGTCGTCCAGCTCGATCATGCCCTTGACGAGGCGGCCATGCGGGCCGCCACCGAGGCCGCCGTGCGGGAGGGCGTCTGGCTGCGGCCGTTCCGTGACCTGGTCTACACGATGCCGCCGTACGTCACCGGCGACGCGGACGTGGCACGGATCGCGCGCGCGGTGTGCGCGGCGGCGCGGGAAGGATGAGCATGCCGATCCTGGTGATCACGGGAACGGGCACGGAGGTCGGCAAGACCGTCACGACGGCGGCGGTCGCGGCCTCCGCGCTCGCGGCGGGCCGCTCGGTGGCCGTCCTGAAGGCCGCGCAGACGGGCGTACGACCGGACGAGCGCGGGGACGCCGACGAGGTCGCGCGGCTCGCGGGCGACGCCGTGACGGCGACCGAACTGGCCCGTTATCCCGAGCCGTTGGCCCCGGCGACGGCGGCCCGGCGGGCGGGACTCGCCCCGGTGCGGCCGTCCGACGTCGTCGAGGCGGCGCAGAAGCTGGCCGCCGCGCACGATCTGGTGCTGGTCGAGGGGGCGGGCGGGCTGCTCGTACGGTTCGACGAGGCGGGCGGCACCCTGGCCGACGCGGCGCGGGCGCTGCGGGCGCCGGTGCTGGTGGTGGCCTCGGCGGGCCTGGGCACGCTGAACACCACCGAGCTGACGGCACGTGAACTGCGGTCGCGGGACGTGGAGTTGCTCGGTGTGGTCATCGGAGGCTGGCCCGACTCGCCTGATCTGGCGATGCGTTGCAATGTGACCGACCTGCCGGAGGTGGCGGGCGCCCCGCTCCTCGGCGCGCTCCCGACGGGCGTGGGCGCCCTCCCGCCCGCCGACTTCCGTACGTCGGCACCCGGTTGGCTGGCACCACGGCTCGACGGGACGTGGGACGCGGAGGCGTTCCGGGTACGGGAGGCGGCGGATTAGAGCTCGGTCTCCGACAGGAGTCGTACGAGTTCGATGCGGGAGCGGATGCCCAGGCGGTTGAAGACGCCGCGCAGGTGGTGGTCGATGGTGCGGGGGCTGAGGGCGAGGCGGGCGGCGATCTCGCGGTTGGTGGCGCCGTCGGCGGCCATGCGGGCGACCATCAGCTGCTGGGCGGTGAGTCGGGTGGTCGGGCTCTCGGTGCCGTGCGCCGGGGTGGCGGGGGCGCCGGGTGCGCCCAGGGCACGGAGTTCGGCTCGGGCCGCCTCGGCGTAGTGCGGGGCACCGAAGGACTCGAACGCCTCCCGGGCGCTGTGCAGCCGGTCGCGGGCCTCCGCGCGCTGTCTCAGCCGGCGCAGGGCGCTGCCGAACAGCAGTTCCGTGCGGGCGCGTTCGAAGGCGCGGGCGCCGTCGGCGTGCAGGTCGAGGGCGGTGCGGTAGTGGTCGACGGCGTCGGCGCCCGGGGTGAGCAGGGCGCGGCAGCGGGCGCTGAGGGCGAGGTCGTCGGGGCTGCGGACGGCGCGGGCCCAGCGGTCGTAGTCGGCGTGGGCGGCCCGGGCGATCCGGGTGTCGCCGGTGCGGACGGCGGCCTCGACGTAGTGCGGGGTGGCCAGGTGGCGGATCGCGCGGTGGCCGTGGCCGGGGCCGAAGGCGGCGAGGGCGCGCAGCCGGGCCGCCGCGGCGCCGAAGCGTCCGGCGCCCAGGTCGAGGAAGGCGAGGGCCCACTGGGCGAGCGCGGCGGGCAGCCCGAGCCCGTGCGCGAGGGCGTACGAGCGGGCGGCGGCGGCCCGCTCGCGGCACAGGTCGCCGTCGCCGGTGAGCGCGGCGAACATCGCGAGGGCGGCCTGCAGATGGCAGGCGCCGTTGTCCTGTCCGGTGACGTACGCCTGGCGCAACGCGTCCAGTGCGGCGGTCTCGGCGGCGCGGGGGCGGCCGGTCCAGAAGTCGGCGTAGGCGCGGAACTCCATGGCCTGGGAGACGGCGACGGTGAGCCCGCGGGCGCGGGCCGCCGCGGCGGAGCGGAGGGTGGCGGTGGCGGCGCGGGTGTGGTCGCCGAGCATCAGCGCGGCGATGCCGGCGTGCAGGAGGAGGGTGGGGTCCCCACCCGGCCCGCACCGGCCCGCGGTCGCCTCCAGCAGATCCCTGGCATCCAGGTACCGCCCCTCGACGGCGGCGGCGATCCCGCCGAGCACCCCCGGCGGCCCGACCCCCATCCGCACCGCCGCCCCCACCGCCTCCCGGCAGCGCCGCAGGTCACCGGTGTAGACGGCGGCCTCGGTGGCCCGGGCGAGGAGATGGGCGGCAGGGTCGGTGACAAGGGTGAGCTCCGGGTCGGCACGCCGAACGGCGCCGGCGCCGGCAGCCCGGCGGGGCGAGGGCACACCGTCAAGTCCCCGCTGCTCCGCCGCTCGTACCGCCCCCGCCAGCAGGGCGTCGAAGGACTCGGCCGCGTGGCCCGTTCGTAGGGCGAGGATGCCGGTGAGGGCGTCGGTGTTCGTTCGGGTGGCGAGGGTGCGGGCGTGGTCGGTGTCGCCGGTGTGCCAGGCGTCGGCCGCCGCGCGGGCGAGGAGGCGGGACTGTTCGCGGGGGTCGGGGCAGAGGGCGGCGGCGCGTTCGGCCAGGGCGGCGGCCAGCGACGGGTCGCCGGACGCGCGGGCCCGGCCGGCCGCCGCCGCGAGTTCGGCGGCCAGCCGCCCGCTGGGGCCCAGGGCTCCCGCGCCCCGGTGCCAGGAGCGCAGCGGCAGCTCGGCGGTGTCGTGCAGGACCCGCGCCAGCAGCCGGTGGACGTCGCGCCGGTCGGCCGGTGCGGCCGTCTCGTACGCGGCGATCCGGGTCCAGGCGTCCCGGAAGCAGACCCCGCCCGCCGTGGCGTACGCGAGCCCGGCGGCCTCGGCGGCCTCCAGGGGCCGGGTGTCGAGCCGGGCGGCGGCGACGGCACGCAGGAAGGCGTGCCCGGCCACCGGGTACTGGTCGGCGGCGGCGAGCAGGAGAAGGAGGCGGGTGGGGTCGGGGAGGGCGCGGATCCGGCGACGGTGGCCGCGCAGGAGGTCGGGGGCGAGTGCGGCGGGGTCGGTGGGGAGCGGGTCGAGGCCGGCCGCCTGCCGTTCGGTGAGCCGCGCCGCGAGGTCGGCGGCGGCGCGCTGGTCGCCGTATACGAGACGCAGCAGCCGCAGCCGGACGCCCTCGGGGAGTGCGGAAGCCGGGTGCGGCCACGCCTCCGGGGAGAGCGACGGTGGCGAAGTGCGGCCGAGAGGTGGGGGGTTCACCGGTGTCACCACACAAGTGACGTTACTGGCGGGTTACTTGAACAGTAAAGACCGGCGATTTCACCGATGCGGCGCGCGTAGACCCGCCCGGACACTCCTGGCAACCCCACCCGTTTCAGGAGGCATCATGCAGCGCCACAAGCGTCGCATCGCCGCGGCCCTCTCGGCCGTGGTCTCTTCGCTCCTTCTGTCACTCTCCCTCTCCGCCCCCACAGCCCACGCCGCGACCCACAACCCGATCGTGTTCGTGCACGGCATCAGCAGCGACTCCGGCAGCTGGGACGACTGGGTCGCCGACTTCAAGGCCGACGGCTACACGGCCGCCGAGCTGGACGCGTCGTCGTACAGCTGGTCGCAGTCGAACGTCACGACGGCCTCGCAGCTGGCCACCAAGATCACGAGCGTGCTCGCCCGCACCGGGGCGAGCAAGGTCGACCTGGTGGTCCACTCGATGGGCGCGCTCAGCTCCCGCTACTACCTCAAGAACCTGGGCGGTACCGCGTACGTGGACGACTTCGTCTCCGTCGCGGGCACCAACCACGGCACGTCGGTCGCCTCGCTGTGCAGCTGGCTGTACACCTCGTGCGCCGAGATGACGACGGGCAGTTCCTTCCTCACCGCGCTCAACTCCGGTGACGAGACCCCGGGCAGCGTGAACTACGCCGCCTACTGGTCGAACTGCGACGACGCGGTCAACCCGGACTCGTCGGCCCTGCTGAGCGGGGCGACGAACGTCGGAGTCGGCTGTGTCTCGCACACCGACATGAACAACGACTACGGCATCTACGAACAGGTGCGCGACTTCGTCCAGTGACCGGCGTGTGAACGGCAGCGGGGGTGCGGCGGGGCGGTACGGGGGACAATCCGGGTAGGCCCGTTCTGCCCGGGAGGTCGCCATGCCGATACCGTCCGCCTGCTCCGGCCGGGTGTCCGGTGATCCCGTCCACCACCCGCTGTTCGCCCGCTACTACGCCCGCTTCGCGACGGCCGCGGAGACCCGGGCCGGTCTGTCCGGTGTACGGGACCGGCTGCTGGCCGGGCTCTCCGGCCGGGTCGTCGAGATCGGCGCGGGCAACGGGCTGAACTTCACGCACTACCCGCCCGCCGTCTCGGAGGTCGTCGCGATCGAGCCGGAGCGCCGACTGCGGGGGCTGGCCCTGGAGGCGGCCCTGCGCGCCGACGTTCCCGTGGACGTCGTACCGGGTGTGGCGGAGGCACTGCCGCTGAAGAGCGAGGCGTTCGACGCGGCGGTGGTCGCGCTGGTGCTGTGCAGTGTGCGGGACGTGCCGCGGGCGCTCGGCGAGCTGCGGCGGGTGCTGCGGCCCGGCGGGGAACTGCGGTTCCTGGAGCACGGGCCGGGCGGTGGCCGGGCGATGCGGTTCACCCAGCGCGCACTGGACCGGACGGTGTGGCCGCGGCTGGCCGGCGGCTGTCACCTCACCCGGGACACGGTGGCCGCGTTGCGGGACGCCGGGTTCGAACTCGGCGCGTACCAGCGGCTGTTGGTGCCGGAGAAGGGGCCGAGGACGCCCGCCTCCTACTGTGTGCTCGGTACCGCGCGGCGGTCCTCATAGGGTGCTCCACTGGCGCAGTTCCTGCGCGATGTCCGCCACCGACACCTGGCCGGTCTTCACCAACCGGGCCAGATCACGGACCCGTTCGGGCGAGGTGGCCACTTTCAGACCGCTGGCCACCAGGTAGGCGTAGGCGACCGCGACGGCGAACAGCGCGTTGGAGCGCTCCAACGCTGGTACATGGATGAGGAGTTGGAGCAGCGCGGCAGCGCGTGCGGGCGGGTCGTCGTAGACGGGCACGTCGAAGATCTCGGCCTGATGGCGTGCCACGGCGGCGACCAAGGCACCCCAGTCGGTGACCTGGGGGTCTCCCGGGGTCTTCTGTTCGGCGAGCATGAGGAGCCAGGCGAGGTCGATCCGGAGGTCGCTCAAGGGATCAGCGACGACCTTCCTGCTCCGTGCCGAACTCCTCGACGAAGACGTTCTCGTACTGCTTCATGAAGTCGGCGGCGGCCTCGACGAAGGTATGGCCCACTTCCCCGGCGTCCTGTCTGACCAGTTCCTCGATGTAGCGGTTGACGCTCATACCGCGTGCCGTGGCGCGCTCCCGGGCGGCCTTGGCCGTGCCCTCGTCGACGCGAACGTTCAGCTGGGTCTTCGCCATACCTAGAAGCTAGCGCCAGGACGCTAGCAGCCGCAAGTGCGCATCGGAATCGAAAAGTGATACCGAGTGTGGGGCGGGTCACACTAGTCTCGGCACGTCCGTGCGAGCGAGGAGGAAGCTTTGTCCGCTTTGCCAACATCCGACGGGATCGCGGCCCGCGCCCAGGCTCTGACCAAGGCGTACGGCTCGGGCGAGACCACCGTGCTCGCCCTGGACTCGGTGGACGTGGACATCGCGAGCGGCCGGTTCACCGCGGTCATGGGCCCCTCGGGCTCGGGAAAGTCCACGCTGATGCACTGCCTGGCGGGCCTGGACACCGTCTCGGCCGGCCAGGTGTGGCTCGGCGGCACGGAGATCACGGGTCTGAAGGAGCGGGAGCTGACCCGGCTGCGGCGGGACCGGATCGGGTTCATGTTCCAGTCGTTCAACCTGATCCCGACGCTGAACGCGGCCGAGAACATCACCCTGCCCATGGACATCGCGGGCAAGAAGCCCGACCAGAAGTGGCTGGACCAGGTCATCGACACGCTCGGCCTGCGGGACCGGCTGAAGCACCGGCCGGCCCAGCTCTCCGGCGGCCAGCAGCAGCGCGTGGCCTGCGCCCGCGCGCTCGCCTCCCGGCCCGAGCTGATCTTCGCGGACGAACCGACCGGCAACCTCGACTCCCGGGCCGGTCTGGAGGTCCTCGCGTTCCTGCGCCAGGCCGTGGACGAACTGGGCCAGACGGTCGTCATGGTCACCCACGACCCGGGTGCCGCCGCCCACTCCGACCTGGTGCTCTTCCTCGCGGACGGCCGGATAGTGGACCAGATGGAGCACCCGACGGCCGAGGCGGTCCTGGAACGCATGCGCCTCTTTCCGGGGGGAAACCCCCAGGCCCCCGGCTCCGACGTGACCCGCGGCACCGCTTCCGAGGAGGACTGACCCGGTGCTCAAGGCAACCCTCAGAAGCTTCCTCGCCCACAAGGGACGGCTCCTGCTGTCCGCGCTCGCCGTCGTCCTGTCCGTGGCGTTCGTCGCGGGCAGCCTGATCTTCTCGGACACGGTGACCCGTACCTTCGACCGGCTCTTCGCGTCCACCTCGGCGGACGTGACGGTCGCGCCCAAGGACGACCTCAGTTCCGCCGTGCCGACCGGCGCCGTCCAGACCGTGCCCGCGTCGCTGGCCGCCAAGGTGGCCGATGTCGCCGGGGTCGCCTCGGCGCACCCGGACGTGAGCGTGCAGAACATCACGGTCGTCGACAGCGACAACAAGTCCGTCGGCCCGACCACCGGCGCCCCCACCATCGCCACCGACTGGTTCCTCACCGACCGCAGCCCGGTGGAGCTGACCTCCGGCCACGCCCCGCAGGGGACCGGAGAGGCCATGCTGGACGCCGACACGGCCGACAAGAAGCACGTGGGCATCGGCGACACCCTCACCGTGATGGCCCAGCCGGGCTCGTTCAAGGTCAAGATCGTCGGCATCGCCACCTTCACCACCACCAACCCGGGCGCGGCCCTGGTCTTCCTGGACACCAAGGTCGCCGCCGCCGAACTCCTCGGCTCCGCGGACCGGGCCACGAGCATCTCGGTCGACGCGGCGCCGGACGTGTCGGACGCCGTACTCAAGCAGCGGGTCGCGGCGGCCGTGGGCGCCGGGCCGTACGAGGTGAAGACCGCCGACGAGGAGGCGAAGTCGGCGGCGGCCTCGCTGGGCGGCTTCCTCGACGTCATCAAGTACGTGATGCTCGGCTTCGCCGGGATCGCGGTGCTGGTCGGCGTGTTCCTGATCGTCAACACGTTCTCGATGCTGATCGCCCAGCGCACCCGCGAACTGGGCCTGCTGCGCGCCCTGGGCGCAGACCGACGTCAGGTTCGGCGCTCCGTGCTGACGGAGGCCGTCCTGCTCGGCCTGGTCGGCTCGACGCTGGGCCTCGCGACCGGCATCGGTCTGGCCGCCGGGCTGATCAAGCTGATGAGCGCGTTCGGCATGAACCTGAAGACCACGGACATGGTGGTCAGCTGGGCGACCCCGGTGGCGGCCTACGTCGTCGGCCTCGGCGTCACCTTCGTGGCGGCCTACCTCCCCGCCCGGCGCGCGGCGACCGTGTCCCCGATGGCGGCCCTGGCGGACGCGGAGATCGCAGGCGTGGGCCGTCCGCTGAAGACGCGCGCGATCGTCGGGTCGGTCGTCGGGGTGCTCGGCGCCGCCGCCCTGGCGGGCTGTGCAGCCGCCTCCAAGACGTCGTCCGCGGCCTCCCTGCTGGGCCTCGGTGTGGTCCTCACCCTCATCGCCACCGTCATCGCGGGCCCGCTGCTGGTACGCCCGGGGATCCGGGTGCTCGGCGGTGCCTTCCCCGCCCTGTTCGGCCCGGTCGGCCGGATGAGCCAGCGCAACGCCCTGCGCAACCCGCGCCGTACGGGCGCCACCGCCGCCGCGCTGATGGTGGGCCTCGCGCTGGTGGGCGGCATGTCGGTGGCGAGCGCGTCGATGTCGAAGTCCTTCGACGAGCAGATCGACAAGACGCTCGGCGCCGACTACGTGGTCCAGAACGCCAACGGCACGCCGTTCCCGGCGGAGGTCACCGACGCGGTCCGCGACACGCAGGGCGTCGGTCTCGTCGTACGGCAGCGGTTCGCACCCGTCGCCGTCCGCCTGCCGGACGGCAAACGCGTCGAGACCACCGCGTCCGGATACGAGGACCAGCTCGACGACGTCGCCCATGTCACGTACGCCGAGGGCGACTCGGCGGCGGCCCTGGCGGACGGTGCCATGGGCATGGACGTGGACTTCGCCGAGGACCACGACGTGAAGCTGGGCAGCGTGATTCCGGTCGAGTTCCCCGGCGACCGTACGACCAGGCTGAAGGTGGCCGCGCTCACCGACCAGGACTCCGCCGAGGGGTTCGGCGTACAGGGCGGGCTGTTCTTCGGCATCGCGACCGTCGAGAAGTACGTGCCGGACGGCCAGGACTCCGCGCTGTACGTGAACGCCGCCGCCGGTACGAGCGCCGATCAGCTGCGGCCCGGCCTGGAGAAGGCCCTCGACCCGTATCCGCAGGTCCAGGTGCGCGACCAGGCCGACTACAAGAAGCTGGTCCACGACCAGATCGCGGTGCTGCTGTACCTCGTGTACGCGCTGCTCGGCCTCGCGATCGTCATCGCGGTGCTCGGTGTGGTCAACACGCTGGCGCTGTCGGTGGTGGAGCGGACCCGGGAGATCGGGCTGCTGCGGGCGATCGGCCTTGGCCGGCGGCAGCTGCGGCGGATGATCCGGCTGGAGTCGGTGGTGATCGCGGTGTTCGGCGCGGTGCTGGGGCTCGCGCTGGGCCTGGTGTGGGGCGTGTGCATCCAGCAGGTTCTCGCCCTGCAGGGCATGCAGGCGCTGGCGATCCCGTGGACCACGATCGTCGCGGTCGTCATCGGCTCGGCGGTGGTCGGCGTGGTGGCGGCGCTGCTGCCGGCGCTGCGGGCGTCCCGGATGAACGTACTGGCCGCCATCGCGCACGAGTAGGGCGAGCAGATCACCAGTTCTCGCTGGTCCGAGGGGCGTCCGGTTCGGGTGAATCGGGTGAAACAGCCGTGGTCACTCGGTGCAGAAGGTGGGGAACCCGTTCGCCAGACGGGTCGGCGCTCTGCTTGGCTCGCCGCATGAGTGATCTGCACATACGCCCCGCCACCCTGTCGGACGTCGACACCGTGCTGACGTTCTGGCGCGAGGCCGCCGAGGGAACGAGCATCAGCGACGACCGCGCAGGAGTGGAACGGCTGGTCACCCGTGACCCCGAGGCACTGATCCTCGCGGAGCGGGACGGCGAACCGGTGGGGACGGTGATCGCCGGGTTCGACGGATGGCGGTGCCATCTGTACCGGCTGGCCGTGCATCCCGAGCACCGCCGGCAGGGCATCGGGGCGGCGCTGCTGGCCGCTGCGGAGGAGCGGTTCGTACGGCTGGGCGGACGGCGCGGGGACGCGATGGTGCTCACCCGGAACGAGACGGCGCACCATGCCTGGCGCGCGGCGGGGTACGCGCCTGAGGAGAAGTGGCGGCGCTGGGTGAAGCCGTTCACCGGCTGACCCAGACTGCTTTGCCGACCCTTTACCATTGGGGGACCGTGCGGCGCCGTACGGTCCCCCTACCTACTGTGTGAAAGGTGTGAGCGTCCGCCCATGGGCGAGCCTCCCAGTACCCCCGCACGACATCGCGCGCCCCGTCCCGCCCTGCCGGATCATGGGACGGAGGTGACCCGATGACGGAAGTGCTCCTGCTGCTGGTGGCGATCCTGCTGTCGTTCGCGTGCGGTGCGTTCGTGGCCGCCGAGTTCTCTCTGACCACGGTCGAGCGAAGCGAGCTGGAGCGGGCCGTGGAACGCGGCGAGCGCGGAGCGGCCGGCGCGCTGAAGGCCGTACGGAATCTGACCTTCCAGCTCTCCGGCGCCCAGCTCGGCATCACCGTCACCAACCTGGTGGTCGGCATGCTCTCCGAGCCGTCGATCGCCAAGCTGATCGCCGGACCGCTGGAGTCGGCCGGTCTGTCGAGCGGCACGTCGAGCTCGGTCGCGCTGGTGCTGGGCACCGCGCTGTCGACGGTGTTCCTGATGGTGGTCGGCGAGCTGGTGCCGAAGAACTGGGCGATCTCCTCGCCGCTCCCGGTGGCGAAGACCGTGGGCAACGCGCAGCGCTGGTTCAGCGCCGCGTTCCGCCCCTTCATCACGCATCTCAACAACACGGCGAACCGTGTCGTACGGCGGTTCGGCGTGGAGCCCACCGAGGAGCTGGCCGCCGCGCGCGGCCCCCAGGAGCTGGCGGCGCTGGCCCGGCACTCCGCCAAGGAGGGCGCGCTGGAGGCGGACACCGCCGAGCGGTTCGTGCGCACCCTGAACCTGGCCGACCTGACCGCGGAGAACGTGATGACCCCGCGCGTCCAGGTCATCGCCCTCGACGCGCAGGCCACCTGCGAGGACGTGGTGAACGCGACCCGGGCGACGGGCCTGTCCCGGTTCCCCGTGTTCCGGGGCAACCTCGACTCCGTGGTCGGCACCGCGCACATCAAGGACGCGGTGGCGGTCCCGGCGGATCGCCGCGCGCGCGTGCCCGCGTCGGAGATCATGCGCGAGCCGCTCCTCGTACCGGAGTCCCTGACCGTGGACCGGCTCCTGGACCGGCTGTCCGGCAAGCGGACGATGGCCGTCGTCATCGACGAGTACGGCGGTACGGCGGGCGTGGCCACGCTGGAGGACATCGTCGAGGAGGTCGTCGGCGAGGTCCGCGACGAGCACGACCCGCACGAGACGCCCGACCTGGCCCCCGCGGGCACGGACGACACCGGCCGCACCCTGTACTCGGCCGACGGCGCCGCCCGCACCGACCAGCTCGCGCGCGTGGGCCTGCGCGCGCCCGAGGGGCCGTACGAGACGCTGGCCGGCCTCGTCGCCACCGAGCTGGGCCGGATACCGGCCGCCGGGGACAGCGTCGAGGTGGCCGGCTGGCGGATGGACGTCGTGGACGCGTCCGGCCGCCGCGCCGCGCGCGTACTGCTGCACGCGCCGCTCGCGGACGCGGACGACGACGACTCAGACGACTCAGATCACGCAGATCACGCAGATCACGCAGATCACGCAGATCACGCTGACACGGACGTGGTGGAGGAGGAGGACCGGTGACCGCCGTACAACTGCTCATCGCGCTGGCGACCCTGGTCGTCAACGCGTTCTTCGTCGGCGCGGAGTTCGCGCTGATCTCGGTGCGCCGCGCCCAGATCGAGCCCTACGCCGAGCGGGGCGACCGGCGCGCCAAGAGCGTGCTGTGGGGGCTGCGGCACGTGTCCGCGCTGATGGCCGCCGCACAGCTCGGCATCACCCTGTGCACCCTGGTCCTGGGTGTGGTCGCCGAGCCGGCGATCGCGCATCTGCTGGAGCCGGTGTTCCACGCGGTGGGCCTGCCGACGGGTGTCGGGCACGCGGTGTCGTTCGTGATCGCGCTGGTCCTGGCCACCTACGCGCACATGCTGCTCGGCGAGATGGTGCCGAAGAACATCGCGCTCGCCGAACCGGTACGCAGCGCGCTGCTGCTCGGCCCGCCGCTGGTGGCCCTGTCCCGGGGACTCCGCCCGGTGATCTTCACGATCAACGCCTTCGCCAACGCCGTGCTGAAGCTGCTGCGGATCGAGACGAAGGACGAGGTCGCCTCCGCCTTCTCGGACGCCCAGCTGGCCCAGATCGTGAAGGACGCCGGGGACGCGGGCCTGATCGACGCCCGCGCCCGGGAGCGGCTGCACGACGCCCTGCAACTGGGCAGCCGGCCGGTGCGGGACGTCGTACTGCCACTGGAACGCGTCGTGCACGCGCGCGTGGGCGTCACTCCGGAGGATCTGGAGCGACTCTCGGCCGAGTCCGGGTTCTCCCGCTTCCCGGTGGTGGACGAGGGGCTCCGGATCGTCGGCTATCTGCATGTGAAGGACGCGCTGGACGCCGTGCCTCGGGACGAGCCGTTCCGGCTGCGGGATCTGCGGCCCATCGCGCGCGTGCGGGAGACGACGCCGATGGACGACGTCCTCACCGCGATGCGCCGCAGCCGCACCCATTTGGCGGCGGTCCTCGGCGCGGACGGAACGCTGGCCGGGATGGTCACCATGGAGGACGTGCTGAGAGAACTGTTCGGCCAGCCGGTGTGAGGGCGTGAGGGCGTGATGCAGGGCGCCGGGGGTGACCTGCCCGAGGGCGGGACAGGTTCGGAGGGGGCCGTCCGCGCCGCGGGCTGATGGGATCGGGGGGGGACCGACCGGCGGGTATGGGGTTCGGGCTACCATCTTTGTCGCCATGCAGACGAAACCCACATACACCAGCCTGGTCGCGGTCGGCGACTCCTTCACCGAGGGCATGTCGGACGTGCTGCCCGACGGCTCCTACCGGGGCTGGGCGGATCTCCTGGCGGCCCGGATGGCCGCCGGCACGCCCGGCTTCCGGTACGCGAATCTCGCCGTACGCGGCAAGCTGATCGGACAGATCGTCGAGGAACAGGTGCCCTTGGCGGCGGCGATGGGCGCCGACGTGATCACCCTCGTGGGCGGCCTGAACGACACCCTGCGCCCCAAGTGCGACATGCCCCGGGTGAAGGCCCTGCTGACGGAGGCGGTCGAGCGCCTGGCCCCGGCCTGCAAGCAACTGGTGCTGATGCGCAGCCCAGGCCGTCAGGGCCCGGTCCTGGAACGCTTCCGGCCCCGCATGGAGGAGCTGTTCGTCTGCGTCGACGACCTCGCCACGCGGCACGGCGCGCTGGTCGTCGACCTGTACGGCGCCCCGTCGCTCGGCGACCCGCGGCTGTGGGACGTCGACCGCCTGCACCTCACCCCCGAGGGCCACCGCAGGGTCGCGGAGGCGGTCTGGCAGGCCCTCGGCCATCCCCCCGAGGACCCCGAGTGGCACACGCCGATGCCGCTCACGCCACCCCCCGGCTGGACCGCGCGCCGCGCGGCCGACGCCCGCTTCGCCCGGCAGTACCTGCTCCCGTGGATCGTCCGCCGTCTGACCGGCCGCTCCTCGGGCGACGGCCGCCCGGCGAAACGTCCGGAACTCCTGCCGTACGACGGCCCGGTGGCATAGGCGGTCTCGCGGCATGACCACGCGGGTCATCAATCTCCGGGGCCGGATCCACGAACTCGGCCCCCGCCTGGAACACGCCCCCGAGGCCGTGGTATACGTCGGCCGCCGCTGGACCCTGGGCGGCTGGGACCTCCCCCGCCACCCGCTCTACAACCCGTTCGCGTACGACACCCCGAAGCGCAAGCGCGACGGCACGCGCGCGGAGGTCATGTCGATGTACCGCGCGTATCTGCTGGAGCGCCCTGAGCTGCTGGAACTGGTGGACGGCCTGCGCGGCAGGACCCTGGCCTGCTGGTGCGCGCCGTTGCCCTGCCACGCGGACGTACTGGCGGAGCTGGCGGACGTGGCGCCCGTCTCGTAGGTTCCCACGACGGAACCCGTGGCGCTGGCCTGCACGAATCGCCAGTAGAATCCGTACACGACAAGAACTCCACCAACGGCACCACGGTGAACGGCGCCGAGGACCTCATCGCCCCCTTCGTACCGGTGCCGTTGAAGGACGGCGACCGTGTCCACGTCGGGCTCTGGACGACGATCACGATCCACCGCGACTGAACCCGGCACAGCCGGGCCATGCTTGCGGCCGAGAACCCAGGGTGCCGAGCCCCGCGCGTTCCGAGTGGAGACCTTTCCATGCAGGGCCCGGACACCGTGCAGAATCACACGATGTCCTTCTCGCGCCCATCGGCCCCCCAGTTGTCGAGCGGCCCGGCGGCAGAGGTGGTTCCGGTTGATCCCGCCGGCGATTCAGCCGCCGAGCCACCGCATCCACCCACACACCACCTCAAGCGATCCATCTGCCGGTCGGTCCTACTTCTCGGCCGCGCCGGGTTTCCCGCTGATGGACTCCTGATAGATGTCCGCGTAGGTGCGCGTTTCGATTCCCCAGTGCCCTCGTACATATCCACCCAGGTCAGCAGGGCTGGCCGGGTGGGTGTCGAGACTGGTGACGGCGTAGACGGTCCCCCGGGTCTGCCGCTTGCCGTTCTCCTGGCGGCGAAGGTGGATGCGCAAGGGTGCGCTACGGGCACCTGCTCCCATGGCAGGGCCTTGACCTGGGCCAACGCGGTTGGCTGATTTCCCTTGAGCCGGTCAAGGGGTCAAGTCGATACTGGTGCGCCCGGCACTGAACACGTTCGGGCCCGGTGCGCGCCAGTCTGCTACGACTCCTTGCCTACGCGGACACCAGACACGCTGTCGCCCTCTGCGGTGCCCGCACGGCGGCGTAGCGCCCACAACGCGACGGGGGCTCCCGCCCCGACAAGCACGGATGCCAGACACAGGCCGGCCTGATAGCCGGAGAGAAAGGCGTCCGAGTCAGTGGCTCCGGCGGAGACCGCAGCATGCTCGACAAAGGTCACGACCGCCCCCACAAAGGCGATGCCGAAGACGCCGGAAGCCTCTCGGACGGCGCTGAACAGCCCCGCGGCAATACCGGAGAGGTGATCGGGCGAGGATTCCAGGGCGCGGGTGGTCAGCGGAACGGCCAGCGCGGATCCGAAACCGATGGCCGAAAGACCAGGCAAAATATGGGCCAATCTCCCTCCGGAGCTTCCCAGTGCGACCATCAACAGGCCGAGGCCAACCATAAGTAGACCCACGGCGGAGATGAGCCCGTCCCCCCAGCGGCGGGCCAGCCGGGCAATGAATGGTGCGGTAGCGAGCAGGGAAAAGGCCACGGGTGTAAACGTCAGCCCGGCCGCGGTCGGGGCGAGCCCAAGGCCGTTCTGCAGAAATTGCGAAGTGAAGAAATAGACACCGCTCACACCCAGACCCCATAGCAGTTGAGTGATGATTCCGCCGATGAAGGGGCGTTTTCGGAAGAGTAATCGCAGGGCGGTACTCCGACGCAGGGTCAGTTCGCACGTCAGAGCGACCACCGACATCACGGCAATGATCCCGGAGGTTGCCACAGGAAGGCTGTCGAATCCCCGCTCAGGCCCTTCGATGAGGAAGTAAGCGAGAGTCGCCAGCGACAAGCAGGCCAATGCGACGATGCGGAGAGGGACGGTAGCCAACGGTGTGGACACGACATGGGACCGGGAGCCGGGCCGGGGAACAGAGACGAAACCGACGAGGAGACTCGCACATCCCAGCGGCGCGTTCATGGCAAAGAGCCACTGCCAGCCCAGGTGCTGTGTCATGACACCGGAGACAACCGGCCCGCACGCCAGCGCCGAGGCCAATGCGGCGGTGGTGGCGCTGAAGCCGGCGTTGCGTGCGCGGGGCGGGAGATCGTGTGACAGGACCGCCAGTGAGGCCGGCACGACCAGCGCCGCACCGACTCCTTGCAGCCCGCGGAAAGCGATCAGCGTCGTCCCTGCCGTTGCTGCGCCGCACCCGCCCGAGGAGACGGTGAAAAGCGCGACGCCCAGCAGCAGAGTGGCGCGCCGCCCGATGGTGTCGGCCAGGTGCCCGCCCAGCAGGAGCGAGCTGGCGAGCGTAAGCGGGTAGATGACCGCTACCCACTTCAAGTCAGTTTCATCGAGTGCGAGTTCGGCACGGATCTGGGGCAGGGCGACGTTGACGATGGTGTTGTCCAGCGCTGTCATGAATGACGGCAACAGAACGGCCATGAGGATGGCGAGGGCACGCAGTCGACTCATCAAACCTGTCTCGGGCAGCTGGGAATTCGATTGGGAGTGACGTTTTGCCACCCCATCCTGCATATGCTGCCCTCGGCGTTCATCAATGGCCACCCGCATAGCGCGGCATTACGGCATTCGGCGCGTTGCCTGGGCATTCTGCTGAATGGCCTCTTCATGCCGGCCTCTGGCCACCAGTCGGCGTGTCACCGTGGCCCCGGCACGGCTCCGTGTTTGACTGGTGGCCCGCAACTAACGCGTTTGCATGGAGAGCGGTCGTGGGCGGCATGGCGGTCACCAGGTCGCCCAATGGCCTATCGGCCGAAGAGTCCATTCCTGCCCAGCGGAACGAAGGTTCGGTGACTCAGTGCTGTCAACCATGAAGGACACGATCAGCCACCATCTCGCTCAGGCCGCAGCGCAGACGCCGGACGAGAGAGCGTTCACCTTTGTGGACTTCAGCACCGACAGCAGCGGGGTCCCCTTCACTTTGGCCTGGCGTCAACTCGACAACCGGGTCCGCACCACCGCGACGGCTCTGCGCCACGCGGGCGCGGCCGACGAGCGCGTGGCCATCGTGGCACCCCAGAACCTGGACTACGTCGTCGGCTTCCTCGCTGCCGCATGCGCCGGATCGATCGCCGTGCCTCTGTTCCCTCCGGCTCTGCCCGGTCATGCGGAGAAACTCGCCGCCTCGCTCACCGACGCCGACCCGGTGCTCGCCTTCACCAGCCCCGAAACCCAGCAGGCTGTGGAGACGTTCTGCGCCGACCGGGCCGGATCCCGCTTGCGCGTGGTCACCGAACAGGGACTGCTCGCAGAGTTCGGCCCCGGGGCGGCGACTGCGGCACCGTCGAGCGGTGAGACTTTCCATCCGCAACCCGACGACTGTGCCTACCTGCAGTACACCTCGGGCTCCACCCGTGTGCCGTCCGGCGTTGAGATCACTCACGCCAACGTCTGCGCCAACGCACGCCAGGCACTGGCTGCGTACGACATCCGCGCCGGGCGCAACTGCACCGTCGGCTGGCTTCCGCTGTACCACGACATGGGCCTGGTTCTCGCGATCGTGCTGCCCCTCGTCGGCCGCGTGCACTCCGTCCTCATGGACCCCTTGGCCTTCGTACAGCAACCTGTCAGGTGGCTGCGCCTGCTCAGCCGACACCCGGGAGCACTCACCGCCGCCCCCAACTTCGCCTACGACTACTCCGCGCGCCGCGTCACCGACGAGGAGCGCAGCGAGCTGTCACTGGGCTCGGTCGCCGCCATGGTCAACGGCAGTGAACCCATCGCGGAGCAGACCCTGCAACGGTTCCAGGACGCCTTCGCTCAGACTGGCATGGCCCGAACAACCATGCGCCCGTCCTACGGCCTGGCCGAGGCGACCGTGTTCGTCTCCGCCTCACCGGCCGGCGAGGAACCGACCGTCACCTGCTTCGATCGAGACGCGCTCGCGGAGGGAACCGCCCGTGTGGTCGAGCCCACCGACGCAGGAACCGTGACCCGCCTGGTCGCATGCGGACGCCCCACCGAGCAGGAGATCGCCATCGTCGACCCGGTGACTCGCGTTCGTCTGGAGGGCGGCAGGGTCGGCGAGATCTGGCTCCGCGGACCCAACATCGGACGCGGCTACTGGAGACGCCCGCAGCAGAGCGAAGCCACTTTCCGCGCGACCCTCCAGGGCGACGACTCGAGTGACCGTACTCACCACTGGCTGCGCACCGGCGATCTCGGACTGTGGCACGACAAGCAGCTCTACATCACCGGCCGCATCAAAGACCTCGTGATCATCGACGGCGCCAATCACTATCCGCAGGACATCGAGCAGACCGTCGAAAGCGCCCACCCGGCAGTCCGCCGCCATCACACCGCAGCGTTCGCCGCATCCACCGACGGCGGGGAACGCCTGGTCATCGTCGCTGAGCATGCCCGTGACCTTGCCGAACCCCACAGCGTCCTGGACGAGGTAACACGCGCCGTCCGGGCGGCAGTTGCCACCAGCCACGCCATTGCTGTCCACGACTTCGTCCTTGCCCGGCCTGGCTCTGTTCCCCACACCACCAGCGGCAAGGTTGCCCGCAGCGCATGCCGGGAGCACTACCTCGAGGGCGCCTGGAGCTCCGGCACTCTGACGCAGAAGGAGACGGGCACCGTATGACGCAACCAGGCCGACACCAGGAACAGGGCGACGACACCCGAACCCCCACCCCCACAGCCAGTCGCCCCGGACCGGGCGCTGTTGAACTGCGAGAAGCACTGCTGCGGCTTGTCTCAGACCTCAGCGGCACCCCTGCGGAGCAACTCGACGATGCCCGTCCGCTGGCGGAGTACGGTCTCACCTCCCGCGACGCCGTCGGACTGACCGGCCACTTGGAGCAGATGCTGGACCGTTCGCTGTCCACCACCTTGGTGTGGGAACACCCGACCATCGGGCAACTGGTCCGCGCCTTGACCACCTCCGAAGCGGACCAACAGCCGGACACGTCCGGCGACCCGGCGGTCGCTGCCGGCACCGGCCAGGACACCATCGCGATCATCGGCATCGGCTGCCGCCTGCCCGGAGGCATTCACGGACCGGACACGTTCTGGGAACAACTCCTGGCCGGGACGGACACGGTCAGCCAGGTACCCGACGGACGCTGGCGCAACTTCTCCGGCACGGCCGCCGATGTCACCGCCCTGATGGCGTCCACCACCCGGTGGGGCGCCTTCCTCGACGACATCGAAGGATTCGACGCGGACTTCTTCGGCATCACGCCGCGCGAGGCTGAGGTCATGGATCCCCAGCAGCGGCTGCTGCTCGAAGTCAGCTGCGAGGCACTGGACCATGCCGGAGTACCGGCCCACACCCTCCAAGGCACCGCCACCGGCGTCTTCGTCGGTCTGAGCGCACTCGAGTACGGTCATCTGACCACCTCAGACCCGACGCGCCTCACCCCGTGGACCAGCACCGGGGCAGCAGGCAGCATCGCCGCCAACCGCGTGTCCTACCTGTTCGACCTTCGCGGCCCCAGCGTCACCACCGACTCAGCCTGCTCGTCGTCCCTCGTGGCCGTGCATCTGGCCTGCCGCAGCCTACGCACGCGCGAGTGCGACGCCGCACTGGCGGCCGGAGTCAACGTCCTCCTGTCCCCCTCGGTCACGGCCTCATTCGAGCAAGCCGGAGCACTGGCCGCGGACGGCAGGTGCAAGCCCTTCGACGCGGAGGCCGACGGCATCACCCGCGGCGAAGGCTGCGGCGTCGTCGTACTCAAGCGCCTTGCCGATGCCGAGCGCGACGGCGACCGAGTCCTGTCCGTCATCAGAGGCACCGCCGTCAACCAGGATGGCCGGTCGGCGGGCCTGATGGCACCGAACCCGACAGCCCAGGAAGCGCTGCTGCGCGACGCCCTGCGCGACGCGCAGCTCGAACCCGGCGACGTCGACTACGTAGAAACGCACGGAACCGGGACCCTACTGGGGGACCCCATCGAGGCAACTGCCCTGGGAGCAGTCCTCGGCCGCGGCCGGCAGCCCGAGCAGCCCCTGCTGATCGGATCGGTCAAGAGCAACCTGGGCCACCTTGAGGGCGCCGCCGGCGTCATCGGTTTGATCAAGACCGCAATGGCCCTGCACCACAGCCGAATTCCGGCCAGCCTGCACTTCCACACCCCCAACCCCCACATCGACTTCACCGAGCTGGGCCTACGCGTGGTCACCGAGCCGACCGTCTGGCCCACTCCTTCCCAGCGCCCCGGACGCGCCGGCGTGTCCGCCTTCGGATTCGGCGGCACCAACGCCCACGCCGTACTCGAGCAGGCACCACCAGCCGCACCGTTCCCCGCCGCCCCCTCGCCCGCCGACGACGAAGACAACCGCCCGCACATCCTGGTGGTGTCCGCCCGGTCCGCCGACAGGCTCGCCGACACCGCCGCGAGCCTGTCGCGATGGGTCGCCGACGACGCACCCGCACTCACCGACATCGCCCACACCCTGGCCCGGCACCGCCGTGGGCCATGCTGTGCCGCCGTCGTCGCGCGGACCCACCGCGACGCGGCCACCAAGCTCGCCGCGCTGGCCCGCAACGAGACGGTCCCCGGCCTGGTCACCGCCTGCGCCGATGCCACAGCGGCCCGGCCCGGCACCGATCGCCGACCGGTCTTCGTCTTCTCCGGCTACGGCTCGCAGTGGGACGGCATGGGGCGACGCCTGCTGACCGATGATCCACTCTTTGCCGCCCAGATCTCCGCGCTCGACCCGGTCTATCTCGCCGAGACCGGCTCCTCACTGACCGCCATGCTCACGCGGACCGATCCCGGCCTGTCAGTGGACCAGACCCAGCCGCTGCTCTTCGGAATCCAGCTGGCCCTGGCAAGGACAATCCAGGCTTACGGCGTGGAACCCGCCGCCGTCATCGGTCACTCGATGGGCGAAGTCACCGCCGCCGTCGTCGCGGGCGTCCTGGACGCCCGTGACGGACTCCGTGTCATCAGTCGCAGATCAGCCCACCTCGCCACCATCGACTCCGAACACGCCGGTGCCATGGCCGCGGTGCACCTGCCGACGGATGTCCGGGACGAACTCCTCAGTCACTTCCCGGGAGTCGAGGTCGCCGTTCACTCCTCGCCGCAACGGTGCACCGTGGCCGGCCCCGCCCAAGCGGTGCGCGACCTGGTGAACGAACTGACCGAACGGGGGCACCTGGCTCGCCTGCTCCAGGTGGGCGGCGCCGGGCACTCAGCCGCCGTCGACCCGATCCTCCCCTCGCTGCGCGAAGACCTCGCCTCGCTGCAACCGCGCACCTCCTCAACGCCCTGGTACAGCACCGTCGTGGACGATCCCCACGCACGCCCGGCAGCCGATGCCGGCTATTGGTGCGCCAACGTGCGCCGCCCTGTGCGCCTGCAACAGGCAGTGACCGCGGCCGCCGAAGACGGCCACACCCTCTTCCTGGAGATCTCGCCCCACCCCACCGCCGTGGTCCCGCTCACCGAAACACTCGAAGCGACCCCGGCGGGCGTGCAGGCCCTGGTCGTCCCGACCCTGCACAAGAAGGCCGACGAAGCCGTCGACGTACGCGCTGCACTGACGAGGCTGCACTTCGCGGGCGTCACGATGAACACCGAGCGGCTGTGGCCCGCCGGTACGCGCACCACACTCCCAACCCCCGCCTGGCGTCACGAACGGTTCTGGTTCGCCCGCAACGCAACCTCCACCGCGACGGGCGGCCATCCCCTGCTGGGCGGGCGTGCCGAGGACCCGAGGACCGGCACCGTGCTGTGGCAAGGAGACATCGGCACGCGTCGGCACGGGCCCCGGCGCATGCTCCACGACAGAGCGGCGCTGACTCTCGCGTCCGCCGCAGAGCTGATGATCGAAGCCGGACTGGAACTCTGGGCAGGAGCGGGCATCACCCGCCTCGGCATTGAGGATCTGAAGATCCACCAGTGGCTCGCCATTGCCAGCAGCACACCCCTGACCACGGTGTGGGAACCGGCCTCCGACACGCACGGAACCGTCACCCTCCATGCCCGCGGCGCCGACGGCACTTGGCGCTGCCACGCTTCGGCCCGCATCACTCGCGATCCCGAAACCCCAGATGAGCACCACACCGACACGAATCAGACACCGGCCTTCGTCCAACACTTCGCCCCCGAGGATCTGCAGCAGCCACATCGGCCGGCCTACGCGTACCTGCTGACCGCCATGCTGGAAGCGCCGACCGCCGCAGGCACGACACCAGCCGGCGACAACACCGTCCGGGCCACCGCGCAGACCGCCCCCGTAGGTGTACGGTCCTTGCACGTCACAGCCCCAGGCATCCTCGACACCGGTTACGACATCCACTGCACGCCTGCCGCGGGCACCGACTCGACGGACACCGACGTCGGCCAATGGCATGTCATCGCCCAGGGCGGAGCGACCAAGATCACCGCCTGGTACGTTCAGTTGCGTCCCATCGAGGCACACGAGGTGCCTCGGCCCCTTGAAACGTTCACCTACGAGATCCGGTGGGAGAAGTCCACCGCCGCCCTGCCCCTGGACCTTCGCCGCGCCCTGCTCGTCAGCGACGAGACGAACGCCGCAGGTGGCATCACGGCCTCCCTCGTGTCAGCCCTGGAATCCCAGCATGTCAACGTCACAGTGGCCGACGCCCAGGACGACACCGTCGACACCGTGCTCGACACATGGCTGCACACCCCGTCGGACGGCCCGAGCGCCGTTGTCCTGCTCCTGCCTCAGCAGGAACGCCATGACGACATCCGGCCTCTGCGCACGGCAGCGCGACTGGCCCGCTGCCTCGCGCGGAACACGCACCAGCCCTCGCCACGCCTGTGGATGACGACCGTACTGGCACAGTCGACAGCACCCGGAGAACCCGGAACGCCACATCTTGCCTGCCTTCGCGGACTCGTCCGCGTCCTGGGACTCGAGCACCCCCACCTGCGGGCCACGCTGGTAGACATCGACAACCAGCCCGGCGCAGTCGACGACCTCGTCCAGGAACTCCTCGCCAATGGTGACGACGACGAGATCGCGTGGAGGGCCGGCACACGTCTCACCGCCCACCTCTCGCACGCCGACCTCACCGCACAGCGCAACGAGCAGGTGGCATTCACACGTCCCGACGGCGCCTACATCATCACTGGCGGCCTTACCGGACTCGGCCTGGCCACAGCACGTCGACTCGCCCAGCTGGGCGCCGGCCGTATCGTCCTCAACGGACGTCGAGCCCCCGGCCCCGAAACCCAGGCCGTCCTAGCCCAACTGCAGGCTCAGGGCACCGCCGTCGCCGTCGTCCAAGGAGACATCGCAGAACCCGATACCGCCCCGACCCTGGTGCGCGCAGCCCTCGCCGAAGGCCACACCCTGCGCGGAATCGCACACTGCGCCGGCGTCCTGCACGACCGCATGATCACGGACCTCGAACCGGCGGACATCGATACCGTGCTGCGGCCAAAGGTCGTCGGAGCCCGGAACCTGGAGGCGGCCGTCGCAGCCCACGACCTGGACTGGTGGGTGTCCTACAGCTCCGCCGCCGCCCTTCTCGGCTCACCAGGACAGGCCGCCTACGCAGCCGCCAACGCATGGCTCGACTCCATGGCTCACCACCGCAGAGCCTCCGGTCGGCCGGCGACCGCCATCGCCTGGGGCCCCTGGGAGAACGTCGGCGGAACGGCCGGGAACCCGGCTCTGGCCCTGGAGCCCATCCACCTGGCTGAGGGTATGGACGCCCTTCAGCCGCTCGTCACCCTCAACCGGGCCCATATCGGTGTCGTCCACCTCAACACCGACCGCGTGCTGATGGCATTTCCCGGCCTGTCAACGGTCCCGTTCTTCACCAACGTCCTCCAGGACAGCGCTCCCGGAGCCGACGACTGGGTGGGCCCTGCCGGCATCGCAGCCCTCGGAAGCTCAGCCACGCAGAAGGTGTACACGCGCCTGGTGAAGACAACAGCGGCCATCATGGGATTCAGCGCCCACGAACTCAGCGAGACGACCGCGCTGACCGCTCTCGGGCTGGACTCCCTGATGACCGTGCGGATCGCCAACGCCGCCCGCCATGACTTCGGCGTCGACCTGCCCGCCCCTTGCCTGCTGCGCGGCGCCTGCCTGCGCGAACTCGGCGACACTGTGCTGGAACAACTCGGCCTCGACGCCATGGTGCCGGGCACCACCTCCGCACCGGTAACGCCGGACAGCACCCAGCAGACGCACCCCTCCACACCGCGGCTGCCAACCTCCCTCGCCCCCCGAGACGCCGCCGAGCGCCTGGTCGCGGGGGCCTGGGCCGAAGTCCTGCACCGCGGGCCCAGAGACATCCGCGAGGACTTCACCGCCGCCGGTGGCGATCACCGCGCGGCCGAGTCCATGACGGACGTCATCCGCCAACGCCTGGACAACGACGCCCAGCTGAGCCTGACGGCCGAAGCCGTCCTCGCCCACCACACCGTCGCAGCCATCGCCGAACTGATCCGACCCGTGGTCAACCGAACCGGCCAGTCGCCGGTTACCACCCTGCGCCCGGCACCCGCCGGGACACAGCGGCCCGCGCTGTTCACGTTCCATCCCGCTGGCGGACCGACGTCGGTCTACCTGCCGCTGACGCAACTGCTCCCGGCCGGACAGGCCGTGTACGGGCTGGAACGCGTCGACGAGTTGAGCACCGTGGAGGGCAAGGCGGCTCACTACCTCACGCTCATCCGTGACATCCAGCCGGAAGGGCCCTACCACCTGCTCGGCTGGTCCTTCGGCGGATGCCTCGCCTACGAAGCGGCCCGCCAACTGACCGAGGCAGGACAGGACATCGGGCTCCTGGGGCTGATCGACACCATCCTGCCCGCCGCCCTGCCGGAACAGGAATCACCACAACTCCTGCTTGAGCGCTTCGGGCGTTTCGCCGAGTACATCGAGAAGACCTACGGCCACCGTCTGGACCTGCCCTACGACGAACTGTCGGCCACCCCGGACGAACAGCAGATCGACGTGGTCATGCGGCTCGTCGCCGACGCCGGCCTCGACATGAGCCCAGGGATCATGGAGCACCAACGGACCTCCTACATCGATGCCCGCGTCGGCGAGCGATACCTCCCCCACCCCTACGACGGCCATGTCGTGCTCTATCGCGCCCAGCGGGCGCAGCAGCTCACCACCGCCCTGGACCCGCGCTATCTCCGTCAGGAAGCAGACCTGGGCTGGGCGCCACTGTGCCGGTCCCTCGAGATTGTCCCCGTCGAGGGCGACCACCTCTCCGTCATCGACCCGCCTCACGTCCGGACCATCGCGCAGCACGTCGCCCGCGCCATCACGCCGCCCACCCGGTGACCCCCGCCCGAGCCCACGAGAGAGCGTGGTGGTCGGTCGATGTTTCCGATTCTGTCGTGGTGGTCCAGGCCCACGCTCACTCCCGTACTCCACAGGGTGTACGGGATGCGGCACGCTGAGCGAGTGGTGCCACAGCCGCTATGCGCGCACCTCGCCGATGCCGCGCTCGGCGGCCGACCGGTCCGGATGGACCTGAGTGTGCGCCGTCTGTACTGCGAGAACGTGGCCTGCCCGAAGGTTGCGTCCAAGGCGGTGGAGGCCGCCCTGCCTCAGACGACCGCTCGCCCCGGCGAGGCCCAGGCGGCGAAGCTGACACGCGACCTGGCTGACCAGTTGCTTGTCCTGGACGAGCGGATCAAGAACAACGACCGGGAGATCCGCGAGACGTTCCGCCTCGACGAGCGTGCCGAGATCATCGAGTCCCTGCCTGGCATGGGCCCGATCCTGGGCGCCGAGTTGGTCGCCGTTGTCGGAGACCTTTCTGGATACCGGGACGCCGACCGCTTCGCCTCGCACGCGGGCCTGGCCCCGGTGCCCCGCGACTCCGGCCGCCGCACCGGCAACAACCACCGGCCCAAACCGATGTGCTCTGGGCGATGCTGCGCGACAAGGGGCTGTTCACCTCTACCCCGCCGGTCCCGCAGACGGCTTGGCACGCTCATTGAGATTCCACTCGACCAGGGCGGGTGGGAGGTCGAGTGCGGCAGGACAGGAAACCGGCTTGCAAGACGCCCGCTTCCCGCCCAGATCACCCCCTCGAACTGCTCACGTAGCGGCTCGGGGTACGCCGAACCTGCCGACCGGCAGGAACGGCCCGATGAACTTCCACTCTCGCCGGTGAGTTGCGCACGCCTCACACCAACGTCATACCGGAGCGGCATCCCGGGGCCCGAGACCCAGGTTTGATCACAACTGAAGGCAGACCCTGACGGCCTCCGACGTGCTGGGCGAGGCGACCGGGGGGAGCGGCTCGTGACTGTCTACGACATGCACTTGTTGAGGACGTGGCAGGCTCGGGCCGTGCCGTCCTCGGCTTGCAGAGCCCCGCCGAGCTGACGCGCGGCTTCAGCGTGAACAGTGTTCCTGGTAAGGGCACGCAGGCGTTGGGCGAGCGCAATGACTGTGAGATCACGGGCTGGCAGTGGTTCGGGTCCGGCGCGGAGCTTGCGTACCCGTGAGGCCCAGTAAGCCTGGTCGCCGAAGAACGGGCAGACCAACGATGGTCTTCCGGCTCGCAGTGCTGAAGCTGTGGTGCCTGCCCCGCCGTGGTGGACGACTGCGGCCATCCTGGGGAACAGCCATTGGTGGGAGGTGTCGCCTACCACGAGGATGTCGTCTTCGCTGGTGGCGGGATCTCCGGCTAGCACTCCGCGTAGTCCTGCGCGTCGCAGCGCCGCCCTTACGATGTTGTCGGTTTCCTCAGGGTCGCTGGTCTTCATGCTGCCGAATCCGACATAGACGGGCGGGGGGCCGTCGGCCAGGAAGGCGAGAAGTTCCCGCGGTGGTTCCCACATCGGCTGCTGGTGATGCCAGTAGCCGGTCACGTGGACGTTCGGGCCCCAGTCGGACGGTCTCGGCACGATGGTGGGACTGAATGCGCACAACACGGGGGCGCGGCGAGCATGCCTGAAAGGGGCTAGCAAGGACAGAGCCGGGAGGCCAAGGTTCTCCCGGCGCCAGGGATTGATGAACTGACGGCACATGATCCAGGATGCCAGGTCGACCGCGTCGAAACTGAGGCGGTTACCCAAGGGCCCCAGCAGTCGGGCAGCCGGTGCGAGCGGGTGCGGGAAGGTCCCTGTGGGCTGGCTCGGTTGAAAGTGGATGATCGCGTGCGGAACGTTGAGGTACTGGCTCAGGTGGACGCCGAGAAAGCTGAAAGTGGGCGCCAGGACCAGGTCGGCTCCCTTCGCACCGGACTGCGTCTGTGCCAGGATCAAGGTGATGTGAGGCCGCAAGACGCGGCTGAAGCTGCGGACGAATGCCACTGGGTTGCTTCGGCTGGCGAGCAGTTCTTGCCCCTCGGCGGATTCGATGATCTCAGCCGGGTCGGCCGGAAGGGGATGGAAATCCAGCCCTGCCTCGGCGATCAGATGCTGATAGCGCACGCTGGCGAGAACCCGCACCGTGTCACCTTGACCGGTCAGTGCTCTGCCCAGCGCCAGGCAGGGCTGAACGTCGCCGCGGGATCCCGCAGCGAAGATCACCACTGTTCGGCCCATGTCCCATGCCTCTCTCGAATCGCGGCCCGTGGCCACCGGCGGTGATGGAGTGACCAACAACCGGCTCTGTAGCGCGCCACGTTTGTACGTGTTACCTGAGTGATTTCATCACCGTGGGCCAGATACTGTGCAGCTCTCGCTGCCAGTAGGGCCAGGAGTGGGTTCCCGGACGGTAGAGATGCGTCGTGGCCCTGACTCCCTCCGAGCGAAGCGCTGATGCGAATTTCCGGATGGATTTCGGAAGCCCGGATTCGGCCACCGCGCCGACAAGTAGGACATCGAGTGGCCGGCCCTGGTCCAGCGGCCCGGGCGTGCCGTTGCCCGCGGACAGATGGACTTGCGTTCCGCGGAAAGCGCCTGGCATGGCGGAGGGGTTATGGGCCTGCCAGACGTCGAAGTTGTCGACTGGATCGCCCCAGACCTGATTGATGTCGATGCCGTCCCGGTCGGATCCCAGACCCAACGTCAAGCGCACGAGTGGGTCGTTGAGGTCAACGTATGAGCTCATCGCCGCCACATAACGGAACATCCCCTGGTGGTGTGCCGCGTAGTTGAGTGCGCCGAAGCCTCCCATGGACAGCCCCATGATTGCCCGAGCGGGGCCGGCGTGGTATTCCTCCTCCATGAGGCGTACCAATTCGGTGGTGTGGAAGGTTTCCCAGCGCGATGTACCGGCGTGCCAGTCACTGTAGTATCCGGCTCTTCCTCCGTCGGGCATCACAATGAGGATGTTCGATTTCCTCGCCAGTTCTTCGAGGTCTGTCTCACGCGTCCATGATGTGTAGTCGTCGTCTCCGCCATGCAGCATGTAAAGGACTGGATAGGTAGCTTGGTGCTTCTTATCCCAGCCCTGGGGGAGAATGATGCGAACAGGGATGGAAGTACCCATGACGGGCGAGCTGACCGTCAGGTCCTGCATTTGAGCATCGACCTTTTTCACGGCAACGATACGAGCTGCTGCTCCAGCGGTTCCAGGCGTGTCGTTGCCCTCTCCAGCTGCCGCGGTCACCTCGGTTGCGAGGAGAGCGGTAACGAGCGCAAGACACACGAGAGAGAACTGACTCGTAGACCGGGCACGGCCGACGAAGGGTTCGAGGACAGACCACATGGACTGGTGGACTCCTTAAGGAAGGGTGTAGCCCGAAATGGAGGATGCCGACAGCAGGCATGACGCATTGGCGTCCTAAAAATATGAGCCTCGATTTCGATTCCTGGCGGCACAGCTAAAAGAGCCTTGCCTCTGCTCCTGTGCAGCCCAGTAACAATATCCACACGGAACACACCATGCCGAAATAGTCCATTGAGCGCCAGAGGACACACCGTCAGACTCTGAAACGTGCAGACTTGTAGGCATACTTGCGAGTGCGCCACGTTTAGAGAAACATTGCCATTACTGACCTTCAAAGCGTGGTGTCGTAGGGGCTGACGCCTCATGATCCCTGCGGTATGCCGACCGCATGAGGTATGCGCAAGGGGGCGGGCTGACCGACGAACGGCGGGCCTTCCGCGAGAAGTTGCGGTTGCAGGCAGCCGAGCGGTTCAGGCAGGGCGACGAGAACACGGTCATCGCTCACGACCTGCGAGTCGGCGTCCGGTCGGTACAGCGTTGGCGCAAGGCTTGGTCGCAGGACGGGCCGAGAGCCTTGGCCTCGAAGGGCCCGGCGTCGCTGCCGCTGCTCAGTGACCAACTGTTTGCCGTGCTGGAGCGTGAGCTGGCCAAGGGGCCGGTGGCACATGGGTGGCCGGACCAGACGTGGACCCTGTCGCGGATCAAGACGCTGATCGGGCGCCGCTTCCACAAGAGCTACACCGTGCAAGGAGTGGCCGCCCTGCTCAAGCGGCACGGCTGGAGCTGCCAGGTCCCCGCCCGGCGGGCGATCGAGCGGGACGAGAGCGTGGTGGCCGGCTGGATGAAGGAGACCTGGCCCCAGGTGGAAGGACCGTGGCGGCGCTCGACGCCTGGCTCGTCTTCGAGGACGAAGCCGGATTCTCGATGACGCCGCCGACCACCCGCACCTGGTCCCGCCGCGGCCACACCCCCGTGATCCGCGTCCGGGGCCGCTCCCGCCGCCGCTTATCGGTGGCCGCCCTGGCCTGCTACAAGACCGGCAAACCCTCCCGGCTGATCTACCGGCCCTGCCCAGACGCCCGGCCCGACGGACGCAAAAGCTTCTCCTGGAAGGACTACCGCGACCTGATCCAGACCGCCCACCAGCAGCTCGGCGGCCCGATCGTGCTGGTCTGGGACAACCTCAACACCCACCTCACCGCCGGCATGCGCCGCTACATCGCCGACCGCGACTGGCTCACTGTCTTCCAACTGCCGCCCCACACACCCGGCCTCAACCCGGTCGAGGGCATCTGGTCCGTCCTACGACGCACCACCGTGGCCAACCGTGCCTTCGCCGACCCCGATGACTTGATCACTGCCGTCCGACGCGGCCTACGCCAGCTCCAGTACCGCCACGACGTCCTCGACGGCTGCCTCACCGGCACCGGCCTCCGACGCCAGCCACCATGACGACATCACGCATTCAAGGTCAGTAGGTCTACACGTCCAGTTGCCGTGTCTACGGTCCCCGGAAGATCTGGCGCGAGCTGAACACGAGATCGGTAACACCGGCGCCGTCCGCGGCAGGAAGGCGATCACAAGGATCGCCGATCCGGCCGCCGAGCGGGCCCCGGACCTTCTGGACCGCGACTTCGTCGCCCGTCCCCCCAACCGCTGCCGGGTCGCCGACTTCACGCACGTCGTCCCCTGGAGCGGGGTCGTCTCCGTCGCGTTCGTCGTGGATACCTTCCGCCACGTCCCGCCCGTCGAGTGCGAGGCTGCGGCGGGCACCTGGCCAGGCGCGGTCATTACCAGGGGCGGGTGATCGTGTTGGTGTCGAGAGTGACCGATCCGTTGATGGCCAGGGCCTGTCCGTGGATGGTCACGCCGGCGTTCACGGTGATGGATGTCAGGGCCAGGATCCTGCCCGTGAAGGCGGTGTCGGTGCCGAGAGTGGCCGAGCTTCCGATTTGCCAGATCACGTTCCTGGCCGTGGCGCCGTTGATCAGGAGCACGCGGCTGGCCGTTGCCGTGGTCAACGTGGATCCGATTTGGAAAACCCATTCGGCGTTGCGGTCGCCCTGGGCGTCCAGGGTGAGCGTGCCGGTGAGAGCGAGGGACGTGGAGGCGTTGTAGACGCCGGGAGCCAACGTCAGGCCGCCGAGGTCTCCGGAAATGTCGGCGTCAGAGAGCTGGGCGACGGCGGTGTCGTAGGTGTCGATGAGATCGGCGTGAGCCTGAAGGGCATCAGCGTCTGTGATGTGGATGGTGCCGTTCACCTGACCGGGCGGGAATCCGGTGACGGACACTCCCGGGCTCACCCCGAGATCCCCGGTGACTTCGGAGGGGCCAGTATTGGTGACCGCCGCGCCGCCCAGCACCGCGAAGCGTCCCAGATAGGTGTACGCGTCCGAAGCGGTCGTGGTGCCGCCGAGGGTGATGACGGAGACGTCGACCGGGCCGAGTTCTCCCGCTGGGAGCAGGGCGTGGATCTCCGTGTCGGAGGCGATCCGCCAGGACAGGGCGGGCGTGCCACCGAAGGTGACGCCCGTGGTGTAGGAGAACGCGGTTCCGGTGATGACGACGAGATTGCCTCCGTCCACCGGCCCGTTGTCCGGGGTGAGAACAGTGATGGACGGCGAGTTGAGGTAGGTGTAGACGACTCCGCCGGCGGTTCCGCCCCTGGTTCGTACGGTGATCGTGACCGGACCTGCGGAGACGGCCGCGGGGACGGTGACAGTGAGTCGGCCGTCGGAGTCGACGGTGAAGGCGGCTGCCTGCGTACCCAGCAGGACCTCGTACGTGGTGTAGAGGCCGAGCCCGGTGAGGAGCACGGTATTGCCACCGCCCAACGGGCCGGCAGGAGGCGGAGTGAGGCGGAAGGCGGGCGGCGGCAGGTAGTAGAAACTTCCGACGACACCCGTTCCACCGGGGGTGGTGACCGAGACCGGGACGGCGCCGTGGCCGGAGGGGGTGACCGTGGCGGTGGTGGTGTCGCTGAGCACTATGAAACTCGCAGCATGGCGGGAGCCGTAGAGCACACCGGAGGTGCCGGTGAAATGACTGCCGGTGAGGGTCACCGCGTCGCCCCCACCCGTGGATCCCTGATTCGGTATGACCGCCATGTGGACGCTCCCTGAGTCCATCGGCCGATCGGCAGGCTGCGTCTTTGGCTGGCCCTTGCTCCGATGACCGCAGTGGTTCCCCTCTTCGAAGTAGCCCACTGGTCACGGGACGCGGCAAGGGCGGAGAGCATATGTCACTCGAATGAGGGGTGTGTTTGCCGGCGTGAATCCAGCCAACACTGTGCGCCGCGCGGCGACTGATTGCGCGCCAGAGCGCGGCCGTTCATGTGGGGCCGTAGATTCGCCAACCCAGCAATCTCGGATCTGCAACGAATTGACATATGAGCAGACCTTCATCAATGCGCTGCTGTCGCGCCCGGTTTCACACCGTGGCGCTCACCTGAACAGCTGATTCTGCGACGAAAGCCTTGTCGGCCTGCCGCTCTGCTGGGTTGATTCTCGTGTCCGTATCAGCGGCATTCGAGTCCGCAAACAGACACGGGCAAGCCCCCTGATCAGGCAGCAACTGACGCCTGACGGGCTGTGATTCTCGACAGCCCTGCGCACAGCGCCGACGGCTGCAGACCGTCGACCGGGCATCGGCGCAAGGCCATCGAGATGCCACTTGGCCAGTGGACACAAGAGCCGGCTAGCCCTCATTCGGGACGTAAGCGGACCGAACGCCCCATCACTGCTCGGCAATGTACCGCATGCCGGGCGAGGAGGAACACTCATGCCTATCAGCCCGAACCAAGGATCCAGCGGCGGCGGCACACTCGTCAGCATCACCGGCAGCAACCTCAGCGGCACCACCACGGTGCGCTTCGGTACGCGACTCGCCACCTCCGTCACCAACGTCTCACCCACCACGGTCACCGCGGTCTCCCCCTCCGGCACCGGAGCGGTCGGCGTCACCGTGACCACCCCGGGAGGAACGAGCAACCCGATCCCGTTCTACTACGTCGGGGCGCCGTTCAAGCAGTCCCTCAGCCCGTCCTTCGGGTCGACCGCGGGCGGCGACACGGTCACCATCAACGGCACCGGATTCTCCAGTGCCACCAGCGTCTCCTTCGGCGCCAACACCGCGGTGCCGACGGTGGTGTCCGACAGCCGGCTCACGGTCGTCGCACCGGCCGGCGCGGCCGGCTCGGTCAGCGTCAGCGTCACCACGGCCGGCGGCAGCAACAACGGGCTCTCGTACACCTACGTCGCCGCCCCGACGGTGACGGCGGTCGTCCCGGCAGAGGGACCGGAGTCCGGCGGCACCGCGGTGACCCTGACCGGCACCGGCTTCACCAGCACCAACCAGGTCACCTTCGACGGCAACCCGGCACCGTTCACCGTGATCTCCGACACCTCGGTGTCGGCCGTCACGCCTCCCGGTACCGGCGGTCCCGTCGACGTCGCCGTGACCAACGACGCAGGCACCGCCATCCTCGCGGACGCGTTCACCTACATCGCCGGTCCCGGCATCTGACCGTCCCTCAGCGGCCGGCCTCTCAGCGGCCGGCCCGTCCGGAGCGGACGTGGCAGCCTGCCAGGGCCCGTCCGTCTCCAAGCCGCCCCCGGCCCGGAACCCCACCCGGGCCGGGGGCCCACTGCCCGCCCCAGAGGCAGAGGCAGGGCAACCCGTCAGCTCTCTCTTCGGCCCTCCCCGGCCCGCCCGACACTCTACGGAGACACCGTGAAAGACAGCGCACCCGCGGCGGGAGCAGTCCGGCCCACTGTCGTCATCGCCGCCGTTCCCGTTCTCACCTCGGTCGTACCCGGTACGGGCCCTGCGGCAGGCAACAACAACGTCGTCCTGAACGGCACGGGTTTCGTCGGAATCACCGCCGTCATGTTCGGCACCAAAACGGCCCTCGGCTACACGGTCAGCTCCTCGACGCAGATCACCGCTGTAGCCCCGTCCGGAACCAGCACCGTTGCCGTGACTGTCAAAACGCCTGGCGGAACCAGCAACTCGGTCCCCTATACCTACGCGGCACAGCCCTCCCTGACCGCCGCGTCGCCGAGCCAGGGACCGTCCTCGGGCGGCACGACCGTCATCCTCACCGGGACCGGCCTCACCGGGGCCACGGCAGTCACCTTCGGCAGCACACCCGCCACCAGCTACACCGTCAACTCCCCCACCCAGATCACCGCCGTCGCCCCCGCAGGAACAAGCGCCGTGCCCATCACCGTCACCACGCCCGGCGGTACGACCGGTCCCGTCTACTTCTTCTACGTCAACGCGCCCACCGTCACCACCGTGTCGCCGAGCCAGGGACCGTCCTCGGGCGGTACCACCGTCATCCTCACCGGGGCCGACCTCACCGGGGCCACGGCAGTCACCTTCGGCAGCACACCCGCCACCAGCTACACCGTCAACTCCCCCACCCAGATCACCGCCGTCGCCCCCGCAGGAGCGGGCTCCGTCGCCGTGACCAGCACCGGCCCGGGCGGCATCAGCAACTCCGTCATCTACACCTACGTGACTTCACCGGTCCTCGGCTCCCTCACCCCCACGCAGGGGCCCACCGACGCCGGAGCCGGCGTCACTCTCACCGGCAGCGGCCTGGCCACCACGACCGCCGTCCACTTCGGCGCCGCACCCGCGGCCTTCAACGTGCTGTCCGACACCACGGTTACCGCGACCGCCTCAGCGGGGGCACCCGGCCCCGTTTCCGTCAACGTGACCACGATCGGCGGCACCAGCAACTCCCTCACCTACACACGTGTCGCCGCTCCCATGATCTAGAAAACCGTGCTCCCCGCCCCGCCGTGCCTCTGACCCAAGCGGGTTGCCCAGGCCCAAGCCTCCCCGGAATGCGAGAACCTGCGGCGTAGCGTGACGCTCCCCGACCAGTCATGGCAGACATTCGCCCTGACCGATCAAGGAGCCGAAACCGTGAGACGTTGGCAAGACCGAAGACTGTGGAAGACCGGTACCATCCTGGCGCTGGCCGCCGTAGTGGGCCTCGCTTCGCCGGCAGCGGCAGCCGTCAACTCGACAACGACAGTCACAGCATCACCCCCGGCAGCGAACGTCGGGGTACCCGTGACACTGACCGCGACCGTGACCTGTGACGCTGCCCCCGGCGGAGGTCTCGGCGTGACGTTCTTCGACGGGGGCGACATCCTGAACACCGTGCCCGTCAGCGCCAACGGACAAGCGGGGCACACGACCGCCTTCACCACCACCGGCACTCACACGATCACGGCCGCATACAACGGAAACGACAACTGCTTCGCTTCGAGCAACACGACCACCGTCGTGGTCTCAGCGGTACCCGTAACCCCTACGCCACCGGCGAACGGGTTCTGCTTCCTCGTTTGCGGCCTGATCGGTTTCACGGTCGGTGACATCAACAACAACATCGAAGTGCACTGACTCTCCTGACGGGGCGAGCCGAGAGTCGGCTGTGACCCACACCCTGTACCAACATGACGTCCACTTCACGGTCACCGCCGGCAAGGACCAACCTCGGGTTTTCATAACAGCTCGCCAGTTCATCTGGCGGGCTGTTTCTGCCTGTGCTGTGGGTTTCGGGCATGACCACGGCCCGGCAGTCGCGTCGGGGGCGCTGGTGACCAGGTTGGTCCAGGGCCAGTGCTTCGCGAGCCGGAGGGCCCGGCGGCGGCCGGTGGTCGTGACCAACTGGGCAGCGGTGGAGAACTGTCGCAGTCGCAGGCGTTTGGGTTGCCACTACCGGGCGGTGTCGGCCAGCGCGAGCATGGGCATCCAGGCGGCGCGGGCAGGTCAAAAGCGATCTGGACGGTCTCCGCCAGACCTGGTTCTGGGCGGTGTCGTGCAAGGTGGGTCGCGCAGGCCGGTGACGCGGGCGGCGCGGATACGGTCCTCGGCTCGGGCGCGCCGGCGGTGGCGCAGTTCGAGCGCAGCGATCGGGACGTTCTTGGTAGCGGTGGCCAAGCAGCTCAGGCGCATGCTGTCGGCGTCGGTGAGGCGCAACTGGGCTCCGGGGTGCGGGCGTTTTCTGCGGACGATCAGCCGCATCACCTGGGGCCAGCCGGTGAGGCAGCCACCGTCGAGTTCGGCGACCCAGGCGCCGTCGCGGACCTCGCCGTCCGGCTCATGGCCGGCGTCCAGGCTGATGCCGGAACCTTCAGGACGGCGGCGCGGACGGCATCGGTGATGGTCATGCCGACCGAGTAGGACAGCCACCGGCCGTGACCGCGAGCCAGTCGACGAACTGGTGCAGGAACCCACCTCACCGTACGGCCCAACCGCTGCCGGGCCCTGGTCAGCGACGACTTGTTCACCACCGTCCACGGCCTCGGACCCGTTTCATCGGCCTCAGCAGCCGCAGGACCAACGGGGCACCGTCATGCCGGGCCCGGAGGCCAGCGGCCCCTTTGCAGGACCGCGATGAACGTGACCGGGGAAGGGCACTGCCGATATCGCCAGTGATCCATACGCGCAATAGGGCAGGCAGGGCCAGGACAGAAAATCACTCGTGTGGCGGAGCGTGCATAAGGATTTGGACGCCGGGTGCGCCCACCCGCTCGGGGCACCGGTGTTGAAGGTGACCGTCGCCGGGTCCGGGTCGTATGGCCTTGGCATATTCCGTTGCTGTCTCCGCAATCAACGGGTGTCATGGCGCGTCGTGGAAGGCGGTGAGTCTGCTCTGGGCGGGGGCGGCCGGTGGGCGGAACGGTGTTTCTCAGCGCGGGCTGCGCAGTGATGTGCGGTTGCGTAGCAACGGATCAGCGTTTCTCTTGGAACAGTCGCCAGATATGAACGAGAAACGGAGTCACTATGAATTCGCCCCTGTCCGAAGCAGTCATCGCTGGTGCGGATGCAGCGGATCTCGCGTTGCTTCCTCTTCCGGCCAGCTTCCCGGCGGCAGCTGTGCGAGCCAGCGATGTCGATATGTTCGAGGGCGTCGAGGACAAGGACGTGCGCAAGTCTCTGTTCGTCGAGAACGTGCCGATGCCCGAGCTTGCTCCAGACGAGGCTTTGATCGCGGTGATGGCGAGTGCGATCAACTACAACACGGTCTGGACGGCGATGTTCGAGCCACTGCCCAGCTTCCAGTTCCTCAAGGAGATGGGGAAGATGGGGGGGTGGGAGGAGCGGCACGATCTGCCGTACCACATCGTCGGTTCCGACGCTTCGGGCGTCATCGTCCGTACGGGATCTTCCGTGCGTAAATGGAAGGTCGGTGATCATGTTTCCATCTCACCGGCTTATGTCGATGAGCAGGATCCCGACACGCATCGCGACGGCATGCTGGGTCAGGGGCAGAAGGCGTGGGGGTTCGAGACGAACTTCGGCGGTCTGGCTCACTACGCGTTGGTTCGGGCGAGCCAGCTGATGCCGAAGCCTCCGGCTCTGACTTGGGAGGAAGCGGCGGTCAACCCGCTGTGTGCCAGCACTGCTTATCGCATGCTGGTCAGCGAGCGCGGTGCGCGGATGAAGCAGGGGGACATCGTGCTGGTCTGGGGCGCGACCGGTGGTCTGGGCTCCTACGCCGTCCAGCTGGTACGCAACGGCGGCGGCATTCCGGTCGGTGTGGTGAACTCTGAGGAAAAGGCGAGCCTGCTCAGGTCACTGGGTTGCGATGCCGTCATCAACCGTGCCGAGATCCTTGGCGGAGATGACATGCTCCTGCAGCGTGCCGAGGGGTGGAAAAAGATGGGGAGGGCGATCCGCGAACTGGTCGGCGAGGACCCTCACATCGTGTTTGAACACGTCGGTTCGAAGACCTTCCCGGCGTCTGTCTTCCTGGCCAGACGAGGGGGGACCATCATTACCTGCGGGTCGAGCACTGGGTATGACCATACCTATGACAACCGGTATCTATGGATGCGGCTGAAGCGGATCATCGGCAGTCACGGCGCGAACTTCCACGAGCAGTGGGAGGCCAACCGGCTCATCGCGATGGGGCATGTAGTTCCGGCCCTGTCGAAGACGTATCGCCTGGAGGAGGTCGGGGCGGCAGCCAGGAGCGTGCAGACCAATCAGCACATCGGCAAGGTCGGTGTGCTGTGCCTGGCACCCCGTCCAGGGCTTGGGGTGACTGACCCGCAGGCTCGGGCTCGGGTGGGTGAGGAGCGGTTGCGCCTGTTCCGCAGGTGAGCTCGACCTGTCATGGGGTGAGCCCTGCCCCGGCTTGTCATCGAGACCGCCACCGATCTCATAGCCCGCCTCAGAGACGGGCGAGTCCGATGACGCGCGGAGCGGCGTCATCCACCGAGCTGGTCGGCCATGCGGCCATTCGCATACCTCGTCCGGCCCTGATCTGGCGTCAAGCCCTCGTCCTGGATCAACTGGACTCCCCTGGACGGTCGTTACGACCCGTGCGATGTCGTACTGCGGGGACCGGTCAGCGGTGAACCGCGAAGGTCCGCTTCGGGGACACGTGGGCTGGAGTTGTTCCTCGCAACTCCTGGGCCCTCGCCCGTCGAGCACGCGCGACGCGCCGCCCACCGTACGGCGTCGGACTGCGCTTTCGACCCGCCGCCTCGCGCCGTGCTCCACCCTTCGCCGGCGCCGAAGGCCCGGCAGACACCTGAACGCCGTCGTCAGCAGACGCCGGATCGTCGGGATAACGACCATGCTGAAGGTAGAACCTGCCTGCCTCGGTGACCTCCACGTGGAGATCCCCACCGCTCTTGCTGACCGTCAGCAGGCTGCGGCCGCGCAGGGCGTAGGTCGAGCGCCACTCCCCCGGCGCTCAGGCTCCAGACTCCTCACCGGCCGCGAGCCGCTCCAGAAGTACGCGCTGCCGTTCGTTCAAGGCGGAGCACCGATGCACGAGCCCCAGCCCACACCGCACCCCCTCACCCTGCATAGCGCTGAAGGAGTGGATGTCGGCAGCGGGAGTCCCCCTGGGACCCTTCTGTGCACCGGTATCCTCCGTTCCCCTATCCCTCACGAAACGTGACCGGAACACCCAACCGGTGGGCACTCAAGATCACGCTCAACGGCTGTCGTCCGACATCCCTCCTGGGGAGAATCGCCTGTGCAACGCGGCACGATCCCGAAAGTGTCCGAAAGGAATATCTGCGCAGGTCAGAATCGGTGATTACCGCATCACCGCAGGTCAGATGGGCTCGGTGGAGCTTCGGATACCCCTTCGCGATCGGCTTGACGGGGGTGGTTTGCGTCAGTTTGTATGCGGGTGTTCTCCTCTCCCTGTTTCCGGCGAGCCCCTGACCAGGTCTTTTGGGCGTCAGCGGGCGCTGGGGAGAATCTGGGGAGAAACGAAGGGCAGCCCACGCCTTGCGGCGCCCGCAACGAGCCCGCCCGGCTTCCCGTCCGGCGCTACCCGCGCAACGTCGCCGCCCTTGTCACGCGTCACCGACAGTGACATCCACGCGCCACTTGGCGCTCCCAGCAGCTGGACCTACCGACGACCAAGTCGCGAAGACTTCAGCGACTCTCCGCACCCCGCGCCGTGCCGCAGAGGGTGCCATGGAAACGCCGTCGCCAGTCGGCGCGGAGACAGCGCCGAGGTGCGGGCTTCCTGCCGATTCAGCGACGTGACACGGGAGTGAGTGGCACAGCCGCGGCCCCCTGTGACAACCGGCTCGGCGTGACCGCCAGCCGCCCTTCGATGCATGGCCCAGCGCGTCGGCGACGAGCTGCTCGTCGCCGACGGACTTGATGACGAGATCTCGGACGCCCGCCGAACACCTGCCTGGTGCCCGCGGAAGAGCTCAGGCCCGGGTGATACGCCTTCGCGTACGTCTGCATCCTGGCCCAGCGGGCTCAGGGCCAGGCGTCCCCAGGGGCTGTAGCAGTCCATCCGACAGGGCCGTCGTCCTTCACGCTTCGCACGCACGTGATGTGGCGAGAATGACCAAGGAGCCCCTGACCTGTACGTTCCTACATCACGTGGACGGTTCGGAGCCTGTATGGACGCCCGGTAAACTCCGTACACGTGACTTCTGCTCCCGCCAAGCCCCGTATCCCGAACGTTCTCGCCGGACGGTACGCCTCCGTCGAGCTTGCCACTCTCTGGTCGCCCGAGCAGAAGGTGAAGTTGGAGCGTCAGCTCTGGCTTGCCGTGCTGCGGGCCCAGAAGGACCTCGGGATCGAGGTGCCGGACGCGGCGATCGCCGACTACGAGCGTGTTCTCGACACCGTCGACCTGGCGTCGATCGCGGAGCGCGAGAAGGTCACGCGGCACGATGTGAAGGCCCGGATCGAGGAGTTCAACGACCTCGCCGGGCATGAGCAGGTCCACAAGGGCATGACCTCCCGGGACCTGACCGAGAACGTCGAGCAGTTGCAGATCCGGCTCTCGCTGGAGCTGGTGCGCGACCGTACGGTGGCCGTGCTGGCGCGCCTCGCCAAGCTGGCCGGTGAGTACGGCGAGCTGGTCATGGCCGGCCGTTCGCACAACGTGGCCGCGCAGGCCACCACCCTCGGCAAGCGGTTCGCGACCGCCGCCGACGAGCTGCTGGTGGCGTACGGCCGGGTCGAGGAGCTGCTGGGCCGCTATCCGCTGCGCGGCATCAAGGGGCCGGTCGGCACGGCGCAGGACATGCTGGACCTGCTGGGCGGCGACGCCGGCAAGCTCGCCGAGCTGGAGCAGCGGATCGCCGTCCACCTGGGCTTCTCGCAGGCGTTCACCTCGGTCGGGCAGGTCTACCCGCGCTCGCTGGACTACGAGGTCGTCACCGCGCTGGTGCAGCTGGCGGCGGCGCCGTCCTCGCTGGCGAAGACGATCCGGCTGATGGCCGGGCACGAGCTGGTGACCGAGGGCTTCAAGCCCGGCCAGGTCGGCTCCTCCGCGATGCCGCACAAGATGAACACGCGGTCCTGTGAGCGCGTCAACGGGCTGATGGTCATCCTGCGCGGCTACGCGTCGATGACCGGCGAGCTGGCGGGCGACCAGTGGAACGAGGGGGACGTGTCCTGCTCGGTGGTGCGCCGGGTGGCCCTCCCCGACGCGTTCTTCGCGCTCGACGGCCTGCTGGAGACGTTCCTGACCGTGCTCGACGAGTTCGGTGCCTTCCCGGCCGTCGTGGCCCGTGAGCTGGACCGCTACCTGCCGTTCCTGGCCACCACCAAGGTGCTGATGGGCGCGGTGCGCGCGGGCGTGGGCCGCGAGGTCGCGCACGAGGCGATCAAGGAGAACGCCGTCGCCTCGGCGCTGGCGATGCGTGAGCAGGGTGTGGAGCGCAACGAACTGCTGGACAAGCTGGCGGCGGATGAGCGGCTGCCGCTCGACCGCGCCCAGCTGGACGCGCTGATGGCCGACAAGCTGTCCTTCACCGGCGCGGCGGCGGCGCAGGTGGCGACGGTCGTCGGCCGGGTGGAGGAGATCGTGAAGCAGCGGCCGGAGGCGGCCGGTTACACCCCCGAAGCGATCCTCTGACCCCCGTCGCACGCTTCACCCAGGCGGAGCTGGAAGCCGCCCGTGACCGTCTGGTGCCGGACGTCGTCGCGGGCGGTCTGCGCGTGCTGTTCTGCGGTATCAACCGACATCTAGAAATACAGCGTTGACCTGCACAGGAACACGATTCGAAAGATCAACTGGGAAAGGATTGGGAAACGGTGAGCGTTTCCGCGATCCGCAACTCCATTCCCGGTGTCACGTTCGCATACACGCCCTCTACTCCCCCGGTCTCGGCGGTGCTGGAACGCCAGGTCGGCCGGGATCGGGTGCGGTTCGCCCCGAGTGACCGGGTGTTCCTGGTCGCGCTGCTGCACCGGCTCCCGCGCGGTGTGCTGCGGCGCGGTGTGCTGCGCCGGGCACGGCTGCTGGTGCGCCCGGACACTGTGCTGCACCGGTACCGTGACCTGGTCTCGCGCCGCCACGCGGCCCGTTCCCGGCCCAAGCGTGCGGGTCGGCCGCGTACCGTGCGCTCGAACCGCGTTCTCGTGCTGCGTCTGGCGCGGGAGAATCCCGGCTGGGGCTACCGGCGCATCCACGGCGAGCTGCTGGTTGTGGGCGTGCAGGTGGCCGCCTCCACCGTATGGGAAATCCTCAAGGAGACCGGGACCGGCCCGGCACCCGAACGCGCCGTAACCACCTGGACGGACTTCCTGCGCTCCCAGGCCGATGCCCTGCCGGCCTGCGACTTCTTCGAAGCGGTCACCCTGTCCGGGGCGCGACTGTACGTGTTCGCGGTGATCGGGCACGCCGGCCGGCGCATCCGCATCCTGGGCGCCACGGCGCACCCGACCGCCTCCTGGGTGGCACAGGCCGCCAGGAACCTCGTCATGGATCTCGAGAATGCCGACTGCCGGTCCCGGTTCATGATCCGCGACCACGACGGGAAGTACCCCGCCCTGTTCGACACCGTCCTTGAGGATGCGGGGATCGAGGTCGTACTCAGCGGGATCCGGATGCCGCGGATGAACGCGCTCATGGAACGCCGGGTGCAGACCTGCCGACGCGAACTGCTGGACCGCACCCTGGTCCGGAACCAGCGCCACCTGCTCCACGCCCTGCGCGAGTTCGAACAGCCCTACAACTCCCACCGGCCCCACCAAGGCATCGCAGACGCCCGCCCACTGCACCCCCTGCCACCGCCGATCACCGACCCGGACGCCATCGCCCACCTCGACATACAACGACGCGACCGCCCCGGCGGCACCCTCCACGAGTACCAGCATGCTGCCTGACCTGCACGGACGAGATTCTCGGCAAGGACAGGGTCGGACGACGAGCGCGGTGAACAGGCGGCAGCTTCTCGTTGCAGGACAACGGGATCAGGTCGTCCGGCGTGGTTCGGTGTGCGTGTTCGTCGGCGCGGACGACGGCGAGGAAGGCGTGGGCCGGCATCGCGCGGACCCACGCGGGGTAGCGGCGGACCTGGTGCTCATCCAGTTCGGCCGGCCTTGGTGACGACTCATGCCGCCAGATGCCGTTGTTCCTGATCAGACCGCATGCGTCGTACCAGACGCCGGTATCTCGCACTGCACCGTCGAAAGGCGTCCGGCCACGCCGTGGCCACCCCGGATGGCGCTCGTCGCCCCTGACGTCACCCAACGCCACCTGCTGGGTCCGAACACTTACGGGCGCCCAGCGCACGCCCCGCGTCGCAGCGTCCGCTCGTGCGGACGGTTCCCCCTGTGGTGCGTCGCACGCCACGGAAGTCCACCCGTGGGGCGGATCTGTCCGCCGTATCATGACGACACACGGGAAGGAGCCCTCCATGAGCGTGGACTCGATCATGCACACCGAGTTCCCCAAGGGGTACACGGTCCTATTCGGGGCCGACGGAAAGGTGATCATGACCCCGCAGAGCGAAGAGCACTCCAGCACCATCAGGTCGATGCAGATCGACTCTCTCGCTCTCGGCCGTCACGCGAAGGTCACCTCCGACGTCTACATCGACTTCCCCGCCGACGAGAACTCCGCCCCCGACCTCGCCATCCTGCGCGAGGACGCGCGCAAGGAGGGCAAGCGCTACAGCTTCGAGGACGTCCTGCTGATCTCCGAGGTCGTTTCGACCTCCTCCGCACGCAAGGACTACGACGACTGCACCGCCAAGTACGGCCGCTACGGGATCCCGATCTACCTGATCGTGGACCCCTACGCACAGGAAGTCGTCCTGCACACCCAGCCCACCGGATCCGGCTACATCGCGGCACACACCCACGCATACGGCACCGGCAAACTCCCCATCCCCCTCGCCGACGGCCGCACCTTCACCCTCGACCTCGACGAGCTCCCCCGACCCGAGCCGGAGACCGACGCCCACTGAGAGGATGCGGCCCGAGGCAGGAACGAGGTCGTCCAGGAATCCTGACCCTGACCGCTTGCCGCTGCCCAAGCCCGGCACGGCGGAGGGAGTCGGCGTTCGGCCCATGCCCGCTGACTACCGCAAGATCCTGGCGATCGTGCGGGCCGCCGACGGCCCGGCCCGGCTCGCCGACCTGATACACGGCCACCGCAAGAAGATCGGCTCGCGGTGGCGGGCCCTGCCCGCAGGGAAGATCGCCGCCATCGTGCTGGCGGTGCTGCGCTGTGACCAGCGGCCGGGCGACCTGGCCGGCGGCAACGGGATACACCGCACCACCGTGACCCGGTGGGTCAGAGAGGTCGTGGGCCTGTTAGCCGCCCGCGCCTGGAGCGGGCCCTGAAGAAGATCGCCCGGAAGGGTGGCGGGGTGGTCTTGCTGGACGGCACGCTGATCCGCACCCGGCGGCGCACCGGGACACAGAACCGGAAGAACTACTCGGGCTGCGAGGATGATGGCGTGTCGTTTCGGCCGTGGCCTGACTCGTACTCTGGCTAGTTGCTCGTGTCCCGATAGGGCCTTGGCCTAGAAGGCACCGTCACAGTCCTGACCGCAATCCGCGGTCGAGAGTGGGCAGGGCGACGGGTACGGTTCGTCATAGGTCTGATTCCTGGTCGGTTCAGGTGTTCGGACTCAGGCCCTGGCCGGTGTTTGCGTCACCGAGCCGGGGCCATTCCGTCTCACACACGTCTCACAGACGTGATGCCGCGAGAGAGACGGACGGCGACTGACCGGGGATTTCAAGGACGACATAGACGAGTCGAGACCGCCGTATACGCGGCTTATGCTCGGAGCATGGTTCTACGTCACTTTGGATACTTGCTGGTCAACTGCCCTTTTGGAGATCAACCGAGAGATCATCTCTCACATGGGGCCTTTTTGATCTCCCCCGTGGAAGCCGTCCCAAGCCGTCGCCGCGGCCCGCATATCCTCGACGTCGACGTGCACATACTTCCGTTTCGTGAAACGTGCATTGGTGTGTCCGGCCCACGCCGCGAGGATGTGATCCGGCACCCCATTGTTCGCGAGGTATGACAAGCAACTGTGCCTGGCGTCGTACAAGCGGACCTGCCGCATCTCCAGCTCGCGCATCAGCCGGTACGCATGCTCGCGCAGATGCCGGGTGTTCCTCGGCACCCCGAGCGGGTCGACGACGACGTAACCCGACTCGGTGTACCCCTCCCCCGCCGCCACCTTCTCCCGCGCCCGGCGCGCCCGGAACTTCTTCAGCGCGTCCAGCACGGGGCCAGGCAGCGGCAGGACGCGTTCGCCGGCCGCGGTCTTGGCGTCCTTCTCCAGCACCTGGACGTTGCCGATTATCGTTCGGGTGTTGACCATCTCCAGGGTGGCCAGCTTCAGATCGAGATCGGTCCAGCGCAGGCCGACGACCTCGGCCGGCCGGAAGCCCATCAGCGAGAGCAGGAGAGGCGCGTACAGCCGGTCGCGCTCGATGCCAGCGATGAATATTCGCTGCCGCGGTCACTGTGGATCACGCAGTCGGGCTCCAGGTTCCCTCGGCCGTAGGCCATGTCGAGGGCTTCCACGACCAGTTCGGCGCGGTGGTGATCAGCCGTGGCGTAACCGACGACCTCGCGGGTGGCCAGGTCCAGCCAGCAGGCGAGGTAGAGCCAGCCCTCGGCAGTGGGCAGGTAGGTGATTTCGCCGACCAGCTTGATCCCGGGCCGCTCGGCGTGGAAGTCGCGGCCGATCAGGTCAGGGGCCGGCTTCGCCTTCTTTCGGGCCGGGTCAACGAGCGGCGCTTGCGCCGGGTGACGCCTCGGATGTCGCGCTCGCGCATCACGCGGGCGATGCGCTTGCGGTTCACCCGCCGCCCCAGACGCCTCAGTTCGGCGTGGATGCGCGGGACACCGTAGGTGCGGCGGGAGGCGACGTGCAGCACCGTGATCTCGTGCGCGAGCGCGTCGTCGGCGGCCTGCCGGGCATGGCGGGCGGCCTCGCCATCGCGCCACACGTAGTAGGAGGAGCGGGCGATGTGCAGCACCCGGCACAACAGAACGATCGGGCGGTTCGCCTTCTCCGCATGGATGAACCGGCACAACTCGCTCACCGGTCGTTGTCCTACGCGAAGAAGGCGGTCGCTTTTTTCAGGATCTCGATCGTCTGCTGCTGCTCGCGGTTCTCCCGCCGCAGCCGCTTGAGCTCCTCGCGCTCGGCACCGCTCACTTCGCCGGGGGCGCCTTCGCCCTGGTCCGCCTTCGCCTTGCGGTACCAGCCGCGCAGGGACTCGGAGCTGATGCCGAGTTCCCGGGCGACCGCCGTGACCGTCTTGCCCGAGGAGTCGACGAGCGCGATCGCGTCCCGCTTGAACTCTTCGGTGTACCGCTTCGTGTACTTGCTTCCCACCTGGTGCTACTTCCTCTGGAACCTCAAGTCCCAGTCTCCAGGTGTCCACGATCAAGGGGAAGGTTCACTATCGCCGTCGCCCATTTCTAAGTCGCCGTAACGTCGCCCGAGTACACCAGCGCTACTCGGTGGTTGTACTGGATCGTGTACTGCGTCTTCGCGCCCGTGACGACCGTCCCGCTGGACTTGAAGTAGTCCACCGTCGCGTTCGGCGGCCGGGTTGCGACGTACGCCTGGCCCGAGGGGAGGCTGTACCCGCTGATCGGGGCCTGCGTCGAGGCACCCAGGCCGGCTGGGTACTCCGACGCGTCCGGGTAGCTCGACCCGTAGACGGCTACCGGGGCGCTGCCCGCGGCGGAGATGATGGTCACGCCGTAGGCCTGCTTGGTGTTCTGGCCGTTCGGGTTGTAGAACCACACCTTCGCGCCGCTGAACCAGATCGCCGTCCAGTCGTCCTGCTGGTCGGCGACGACGAACTGCTGGCCGGTCTGCGCGGTGCTGCCCCAATCGCTGATCTTGTCCGTGCCCGCGGCCGTGCCGTGGATCGCCTGGTCGCCGAAGAGCGGGGCGGACGCGTCAGGCGCGGTGCGCAGGAAGACGAAGTTCGACGCCTGCTGCCGGTCCGTGCACGCGGTCGTCGCACCGGTCGGGTCGTCGATCGGGCACACCTGGACGGTCTGCAGGTTGGTGTCGAAGACGGGGTCGATGGTCACGGCCGAGCCCACGGGCGCCTTGCCGGGCAGGCCGCTGAGCGGTGCGCCGAGCAGGCGCATGAAGTGGTCCCAGTCCCAGCTGGGTCCCGGGTCCCAGTGCTGCGCGCGGACACCGGCCAGGCTCGGCCCGGCGACGTTGTCGTGACCCAGGATGTGCTGGCGGTCCAGTGGTATGTCGAACCGGTTGGCCAGGTACTGCACGAGGTGGGCCGTGGACTCATACTGGGCCTCGGTGTACCAGGTGGCGCCGTGCGCGGCGTAGCCCTCGTGCTCGATGCCGATCGAGTGCAGGTTCGAGGAGTAGTTGCCCGCCTGGAACGCGATGTCCTTCGTGGCCACCATCTGCGTCACGGCGCCGTCCGAGGACCGCATGACGTAGTTGGTCGACACGGTGTTCGTCGGGTTGGCGAGAACGGCCACGCCGGAGTCGTACACAGTCTCCAGGTCGTGGATGACGATGGTGTCGATCTTGATGCCGTTGGCGGGGCGGTTCGACACCTGCATGCCGGCCGGGGAGCCGGGTACGAAGGTGCACGGCACGGCCGGCGGGCACTCGGTGTCGGTGGCCGCAGCGGCCTTCAAGTGCAGCCGGTCCACCTGGGCGGTGGCGGGGTTCACCGAGGGGGTGGCGTCGAGCCGGACCCGCTGGCGGTCCTTGGTGGTGACGCCGGCGCCGCCGCGGATGGTGGCGTAGACGCGGTTGGCGAAGCCCGCCGCGTCCTGCTTCTGCGTCGACTGGCTGTAGCGGGCGACGGCGCCGTACCACTGGGCTGCGTCCGTCGGCACGCTGCCGACCACCTGCTTCTGGTACGAGGCCAGCAGGGCCGCGCCACCGCGGATGTTCGCCGCAGGGTCCTTGCGCAGCGCGTTCTCGGACAGGCCGGTCAGTTTCGCGGCCGCCTGCAGGGTGTGCAGTGCCGGGTCCGCGGCCATCGACTTCAGATCGCTGCGGCCGACGGCGCCCGCGCCGCCCGAGGCCATCATGGCCGGGGTCACGTCGGTGAGGTGCATGGGCCCGTAGCCGCCGTCGGCGCTGGCCTGCGCGCCGTGCGACTCCCAGGCCGACTCCTGGTACGCCAGGCCGAGCAGTACGCTCGGCGGGACGTGGTACTCCGCCGCGGCCGAGGCGAAGTCCTGCTGCCGGGCGCTGCTCACGGCGCCTGCGGTATCGCTCGTTGTGTCGGCCAGCGCGGTGATCGGCAGGACGGCGAGGCCGCCTGCGGCCACCGCACCGATCGCGATGGCGAGCGTCACACGCCGCCGTGTCTTCCTCTTGTGCAAGATGCTGATCCTTTACGGGAGCTCAGAAGTGGAGAGTCGTCGAGCACTGCGCTGACCAGGTGGCCACCAGGGATTTCGCGCATGTCGGAGGCCTCGATCGCCGGTCGCACTGTCCGACCGGTCATCCATGCCAAACCTGTTCCAATGCGCGCGACCCGGCCGGCGTCACTGGCGCCGGAGGGCCGTCGTCGTGGATCAGGGCGTGAGGAGCCCGCACCGGCCACGTTGCCGTGCGGGCCGCCGGCCCATGACGAAGGCGCCCCGTGGAGACGGATGCCCCAGGGATTTGCTTGACGACGCAATGATGTTACGTGGTCCTACAACGAGCAGCAAGATGGGGGCGGTTCAGAGCACCGGGACCGCTTCGGCGGCGTCGAGCCGATCTGCAGAACACTCACCGAGCACGACTGCAAGATCGCCCCTTCCACGTACTACGCCCACAAGAAACGCCTCGAAGCTCCCTCCGCCCGTTCCGTGCGCGACGAGGAACTCAAAGAGCGCATCCAAGAGGTCCACACGTCCAACTACCGTGTCTACGGGGCCCGGAAGATCTGGCGCGAACTGAACCGGCAGGGACATGCCGTGGCCCGCTGCACCGTCGAGCGCCTCATGCGCGAACTCGGCATAACCGGCGCCGTCCGCGGCAAGAAGGTGATCACCACACTCCCCGGCGGACAAGTCGAACGGGCTCCCGACCGCCTGGAGCGCGACTTCGTCGCCAAGGCCCCGAACCGCTGCCGGGTCGCGGACTTCACCCACGTGAAGACCTGGGCCGGTGTTGTCTACATTGCCTTCTTCGTGGACACCTTCTCCTGCCGGATCGTCGGCTGGTCCGCGGCCACCGTGAAGGCGACGGTCTCCCCTTCTCGATCTCGTCGCATCCGGAAGGAAGGTCGCCGAAGTCGCCCGGCTCCTCGGCATCAGCGACCAGACGATCTATGTCTGGCGCCGCCAACACCTCATCGATACGGGGCAGTTGCCCGGAACGACCAGCAGCGACCTGTCCGAGTTGGGTGCGGCCCGCAAGCGCATCGCCGAGCTGGAGGCCGAGTTGGCCATCCATCGCCGGGCTGCCGAGCTGCTGGGTGAGGTGACGTCCCCAAAAGGCGGTTCGAAGCCATCCGTGTGATGGCCCGCGAGCACCTGCCGGTGCAGTTGGCCTGTCGGGTGCTGCATGTCGCGGAGTCCGGGTACTACGCCTGGCAGGACCGGCCACCGTCGAACCGCCAGGTCAAACACGCCTGGTTAACCGAGGCGATCCACGGCATCCACACGGCCTCGCGCGGCACCTACGGCTCCCGTCGGGTGCACGCGGAGCTCGGACTGGGCCTGAGCATCCATGTCAGCCACGGCACCGTGGAGCTGCTGATGCAGCGCGCCGGCCTGCACGGCCTGCCCGGCAACCGACGGCCTCGCACGAAACACGTCACCCCCTCGGTTGCGGACCTGGTGGAGCGGAACTTCACCCGCCATGCCCGGGATCAGCTGTGGGTCACCGCCATCACCGAGCACCCCACCTTTGAGGGCAAGGTGTACTGCGCGGTCGTCCTGGACACGTTCTCCCGGCGGGTGGTGGGCTGGTCGATCGACGCCTCTGCCACTGCGGCGCCGACCACCAATGCCCTCGCCATGGCCATCCGCAACCGCTCCCCGCAGCCGGGTGGCATCGTCATCCACCCCGATCACGGCGTGCAGTTCGGGTCCTGGGCGTTCACCGAGCGGGCGCGAGCGTCTGGCCTGCTGCCCTCGATGGGCTCCATCAGGGACTGCGTGGATAACGCGATGATGGAGTCCTTCTGGGCACGGGTCCAGGTCGAACTCCTCAACCGCGGACGGTGGCGGACCCGGCTGGAGCTGTCCACCGCCCTCTTCGAGTACCTGGAGATCTTCCACAACCGACAGCGCAGGCACTCTGCGCTGGGCATGCTCAGCCCTGTGGAGTACGAACTCCGCCCCCCACCGGTAGCGTGAAACCAAGTGACTCGGCTCCACCCAACTCGGGACAGTCCGAGATCTCTACCGAACCCGGGGCGGTTCACCGTGACGTTCCTGGCCCAATTACTGGACGTCAACCGCACCAACCCTTCCATCCAGTACCAGGACGGAAAACGGCTCCTGGACCTGCAACGGATCCTTGTCACACTCCTACCCGGATCGGCCGCCCGCACATTGGAACAGCTACACGCCCGAGCGACCCCCACCAACGCCCCTCTACCGAGCACTTATTGCATTACAGGCCCCCGGCCGCACGGAGAACTGCCAGATCGGGGTGTTCGCCGCCTACGCCTCCGCCAAGGGCCGGGCCCTGGTGGACCGCGAGCTCTACCTGCCCAAGTCCTGGACCGAGGATCCCGACCGGTGCCGTGCCTCCCGGATCCCCGAGGGCAAGTCCTTCGCGACCAAGCCGGAACTTGCACGCGCCATGGTCCGGCGGGCGCTGGACTCCGTACTACCGATCACCTGGGTGACCGCTGATGCGGCCTACGGGCAGGAGTGGCACTTCCGACGGATGCTGGAGGAGGCCGGCGCGGGCTACGTCCTGGCGGTGCCCAAGTCCCAGCAGGTCAAGTCGCCAGCGGGGAGCTGGCGCATCCGACCATGTTCTGACGGCGCCCCGGCCGAGGCCTGGGAGCGGATCTCCTGCGGGGATGGTGTGAAGGGGCCGCGGGTCTACGACTGGGCCGCGGCCAGGCTGCCCACCATCGAGGGTTCAGATCCCGCCCACTGCCGCTGGGTGCTGGCCCGCCGCAGCCTGGCGCGTCCCGAGGAGATCGCCTACTACCTCGCCTTCGCCCCGGCGGACACGACCGTCTCCGAGCTGGTGAGGGTGGCCGGCGCCCGGTGGGCCATCGAGGAGTGCTTCCAGGCCGCGAAGAACGAATGCGGCCTGGACCAGTACGAAGTCCGGCGCTACGTGGGCTGGGACCGCCACATCACCCTGGCCATGCTCGCGCACGCCTTCCTGGCGGCGATGACAGCTGGAGTACTAAGCCTGCCTGTTCTCGACGGCGATGAGCGCGAAGCGCCCGCCGCGGATCGGTGAGCGCAGCGTGAGCTGCTCGTTGGCGCGGTCCACCCAGCATGCGGCAGCGGATGACCGGGCCTGTTGCTGGGCTGATAGGGACGGATCTCGTCGGGAGACACCGGCGCCGGGGTTCCGTCACCGACGACGGGGGCGAAGTCGTAGGTGCAGCCCATGGCGACGTTGTGCTTCGCCGCCTCGCCCAAGGTGACCTGGCTGCACGTCGAGGCCACCTTCGACGACGGCCGGACCTGGCACCGGTCGACCACCAGGGCCGCCGGGGCGACCACCTTCACCACGAAGTTCCAGAACCCGGGCCGGGGCAAGGCCGCCAAGGCCGTCGGACCAACGGATCAGCGCGACCGACAGCAAGGGCGGCACCGTGAATCCGACCGTCCCCAAGGCGTACACGCTGCGCTGACCGTTGTCGCCGTAGCGGCGAACTGACGGGATGACCACACGACGGGGCGAGCCCAAGTCCTCGCCCCAGGCGTGGCGTGTTCCTCTGCGGGGTGGACGCGACGGCCACCGCCGGGCGATCCGGACCCTGCTGTCGCGGCGCGCCGCCGCACTCGACGTGAGACGGCTGCGCCCTCCGGCTCGGTGCGGGCCGGCCGGCCGCGCCGGCCTCAACCGTATGACTGCCGGGGAGGACCCGTTCCGCAGGAGGCATGGGATCAGGCCGCCTGGCCCTCCGCCCAGGCCTGTTCCAGTGCCTTCGTGAACACCTCGGCCGACTGGACGCCGTTCACCCCGTACTGCCGATTCAGCACGAAGAAGGGAACGCCACTGACGCCCAGTTCGCCCGCCAGGCGCTCGTCGGCCCGCACCTCCTCGGCGAACGCGTCGGGGTTCTCGAGTACCTCCCGGGCCTTCGTCCCGTCCAACCCGGCTTCGCTGGCCAGAGCCACCTGAGTCTCCCGGTCGTAGATCGAACGCTCGTCGGCGAAGTTCGTCCGGAAGGCGAGGTCCAGCATCTCGGCGTGCCGCCCCTGTGTCCCGGCGAAATGAATCAGCCGGTGCACGTCGAAGGTGTTGCCGAAGACACGTCCGCCGATGCGGAAGTCCAGCCCCACGGCGCGGCCCATGGCTGCGGCCTGCTCCTCCCGGGCGATCTGCTGCTCGCGGGTGCGCCCGTACTGCGCCGCTACCGCGTCGATGATCGGTACGTTGCCGTTCTCTGCCTGGGGATTGAGTTCGAACGACCGGTGGACTACCTCCACCTGGTCCCGGTGGGGGAAGGCCGCGAGCGCTTGATCGAAGCCGCCCCTTCCCACGTAACACCACGGGCAGGCGATATCGGTCCATATCTCGACACGCATGTAGACGTCTCCTGTCATTTTGGAGGTAACGCTCCGCAACCGTTCCTCGCCAGAGGGGAACGACGGGGGCGACGGGCCTTCTATGAATATAGACGACCGGACGTCTACTCGTCGCGCCATCCCGTCTCGACCGGATCACACACCGAAGACCGGAGCACCCGCATCCAGACCTTCGGCATCGAGGCGGATTCACGAAAAGGACACACCGATCGACACACTTGACTGGTCAATTATATTAATGTTGGATTCTTCATGGACCCGACAGGTGGCCTGACCAAGCCCCAGCCGTAGCCGCCATTTACCAGGTGGCGGTGACCGGCTCCTGCCCCACGCGCCACCGTCACGCCGCTGCGGCTGCGCCTGCGGGCGGGCGTCCTGGGCGAGCCTTCACTCCTATGTTCCATCGCTTCCCTGGAGCTCAACATGACCGAACAACTGACGCGCGGGTTCGTCGCGACGGACCGTGAAGCCCGGTGTCCGTTCGATCCTTCCGAGCAACTCGCGGAGATGGCCCGACGTGAGGAACCCACCCGGGTCAAGGTGTTCGAACCGGAGCACGGCGAGGTCGAGGTCCTGACGTTCCACCGCTACGCGGACGTACGGGCCCTGTACAACGACCCCCGTCTCGACCACAGCTTCATCCCCGCGCCCGATAGGGCCATGCAGGCCGCTCAGCCGGGCTTCTTCCCCCGCTTCCATGGCGCGGACCACGCCCGGCTGCGCCGTATGGTCGCCGGCTCCTTCACACCCAAGCGCGTCGCACAGCTGCGGCCGAGGATCGAGAGCATCATCTCGGAGCTCCTGGACGAGGTGGAAGAAGCCGGACCGGGTGTCGACCTGTTCAAGGCCTACGCCCTCCCCCTGCCCTCCATCGTGATCGGCGAAATCCTCGGCATCCCCAGCGCCGAGCACCGGGACTTCGACCGGATGTGCGCGGGGATCGTCGACCTCTCGCTGCCGCCCGAGGAAGCGTTCAAGAGCTTCACACGGCTCAACGACTACGTCGGTGGCCTGGTGGCCCAGAACCACAAGAGCCCGACCGAGGGCCTGATCGGCGCGCTGGCGCAACAGCGGCACGGAGAGGTCAGCGACGACGAGATCGTCGGCATGGTCGGCGCATTGGTCGTCGCGGGCCACGAGACGTCGGCGTCGACGATCGCACTGAGCGCTCTGGCCCTGATGCAGCAGCCCGAGCAGCTCGCCGTCCTGCTCGACGACGCCAACTCCACGGTGGACGCGGCGGAGGAACTGCTCCGCTACATGAGCGTCGCGGGTGGCTTCCCCCGCATGGCGACAGAGGACGTCACCCTCGGCGGATACACCGTGAAGGCCGGCGAGTGGGTCGTCGCGTCGCCGCTGAACGCGAACCGCGACCCGGAGGTCGTCTCCGGCGACCCGAACACCCTCGATCTGACCCGCGAGCCGATCCAGGTCATGACCTTCGGTTCCGGGATTCACCAGTGCCCGGGACAGCACCTCGCCCGGCTCGAGCTGCAAATGGCCCTGATTCCCCTCTTCCGCCGGTTCCCGGGCCTGCGCCTCGCGGTACCCCCCGAAGAGCTGTCCTTCCATCGTTTCGGACCGAACGTCTACGCCGTGGACGCCCTGCCCATCGCCTGGTGAGCCCCGCGCGGCGGGCCCGTCCGGACGCGGGGCCCGCCGCGCGCCGCTCCGTCGCACTCTCGACTCACGATATTTCGGAGAACAGTTCATGTTTGTCACGGTTGAAGAAGACAAGTGCGTCGCCGGCGGCCAGTGTGTCGTGGCGGCACCTGAGGTCTTCGACCAGCGGGACGACGACGGTGTCGTGATCCTGCTCCACGAGAAGCCCCCCGTCGAAGAGTTCGAGCGGGTGCGCACAGCCGCGACGATCTGCCCCGCCGCCGCGATCCGGCTGACGGAGTCGCTTCCCTCATGACCGCTGACGTTCTGGTCGTCGGTGCTTCGGTGGGCTGACTCACGACCGTCGAAACGCTGCGTGCCAGGGGCTTCCGCGGCACCATCCAGGTCGTGGGGGCGGAGGAACACCTGCCCTACGACCGGCCGCCGCTCTCCAAGAAGGTCCTCTCCGGCACCTGGGGAGAGGAACAGATACGCCTTCGCGGTCAGCGGGAACTGGACGCCCTGCGCGCCGGATTCCTGCTGGGACGCAGCGCGGTGCGCCTCGATGTTCAAGCCCGCACGGTCGCCCTCGACGACGGCCCAAGCCTCGACTACGGCCGACTCGTCCTGGCGACCGGCCTGAGGCCGCGTACGCTGCCCGGCACGGACTCCTTGTATGGAGTGTGGGCGCTGCGCAGCCTGGAGGATTGCGCCGGGCTGCGCGCGGAACTGCTCACGGCCCACGATGTCGTAGTCGTCGGTGCGGGTGTCCTGGGATGCGAGATCGCCGCGACGGCACGTCAGATGGGTCTGCGTGTCTCGATGATCGACAGGTCACCGGTTCCGATGCTCCGTCAGACAGGTCCGGATATCGGCCGGTTGCTGTCCAGTCTCCACGCTGAACAGGGCGTACGGATACTGATGGGAAGCGGCACCACAGGTCTGACCGACGAAGCCGGACGGGTCACCGGCGTGACCGTCAAGGGCGGCGAGACCATTCCCGCGGACGTTGTCGTGGTGACCATCGGTTCCGTCCCCGCCACCGACTGGCTCACCGGCAGCGGACTGCCCCTGGACAACGGCATCGTCTGCGACGAACGCGGTCGTGCGGGGGTTGACCTCCACGCGGTCGGGGACGTGGCCCGCTGGTCCCACGGCGTCGCCGGGGACGGCCTCCGTCTGGAGAACCGGACCAACGCCGTGCAGCAGGCCAGGTCCGTGGCAGCCGACATCACCGGAGCCGAGGACGGCTATCACCAGGTTCCGTACTTCTGGACGGATCAGTACGACATCAGGATGCAGGTATTCGGTTGGGTGTGGCTCTCCTGTAGGGAGCTTTGACCTGCGTGGTTGCTGACCGGGGGTTGGCTGCTCGATCGTCGTGGTGTCGGGTAGCCGGATTCCGGGGGTGACGGCGTTGGTGTCGTGGCTGGAGGAGCTCGAGCGGCGGGAGGCTGCCGCGCGGGAGAAGATCGGTGAACTGCGCGCTCGGATCGATGAGTTGGCCGGGCATCTTGCCGAGCAGGAGATGGTGCTGTCCCGGTTGGAGATCACCCGGGAGACGATGACGGAGATCCTGTCCGGCGACGAGACGGTCTCGGAGTCCGGGTCCGTGGCGGAGCCGGAGGCCGGCGGGCCGGTGGAGGTGTCGCGGCCGGGGGCGGGAGGGGAGGGCCCCTTCGGGGTGGGGTCGCCGGTCGGGGTGCGGCTGGTGCCGCCGTGGACGCCCGGGCTGGCCGTGGGGGTGCTGCCGCGTTCGTACCAGGACATCGTCGAGGTCCTCGCGGGCGCGGTGCGTCCGATGCGGGCGCATCACCTCTGTGCCGCGCTGGTCCTGTCGACGGACAAGAGCAAGGTGGAGGGATTCCGGTCGAAGCTGAAACGTCTGGTCGAGCGGGGCTGGTTGACGGAGGCGGAGCCGGGACTGTTCGCGCCGCGGCCCGTGGTGACGGCGCACGCGGATGCGCCGGAGCAGGGCCGGACGGAAGCCTCGCGCCGCCGCGCCGGTGTGGGGTCGGGCTCTCGTCCCTAGCGTCGAAGGTGCCAACCGATTCCACGCTCGAAAAGCGAGAGCCCGATGACTGGAGCGTATGCGGCCGCCGCGGCGGCTGACCCCTTTGACCGAGCCGCTTCTTTCCTCACTTCCCTCATCGATTCCCTCTCCCGTCCCGAAGCACTGCTCCTGCCCCACGAGCGGGTGGAGGAAGACGCCGAACAGGGGGCGAGGGAGCTGGCCCGCCTTCTCCTCCAGGGCCACTTGGACCTGCGCACCCGCCGGGAGGAAGCTGAGCTGTCGGCCCTGGACACGGACGGCCGGGCCCAGCTCGCCGCGGGTCGCACCCGGCTGGAGAAGGGCCACCGGCGCCAACTGGCCACCGTGGTCGGGCCGGTGACCGTCACCCGGTGTGCACTGCGCGCCCCGGGCCTGCCCAACTGCTATCCGGCCGACCAGGTGCTGGGGCTGCCACGCGAGCGGCACAGTCTGGGGCTGCGCCGGCTGGTGGTGCTGGAAGCCGCCCGCGGCTCCTACGACCACGCCCTGGAGGCGATCGGACGCCGCTGCGGGACACCGGCGGTCGGCAAACGCCAGGCCGAACAGCTCGTGCGGGCGGCCGCGGTGGACATCGCCGCCTTCTATGCCGCCCGCACCCCCGCTCCGGCAGCCAGCACGACGCTGCTGGTGCTCAGCGTCGACGGCAAGGGGATCGTGATGCGCCCGGGTCACCTGCGGGAAGCGACGCGGAGGGCAGCCGAGCGTGCGACGCGCACGTTCCGCACCCGACTGTCCGCCGGGGAGAAGACCTGCCGCAAGCGAATGGCCACGCTGGCCGTCGTCCACGACGCGGATCCGGCTCCGCGCGCCCGCACGACATCATCGCTCCACCCGGAGGCCGCACCGGCCGGCGCACCCCGCGCAAGGGGCCCAAGGCCCGCGCGAAATGGCTCACCGCCTCGGTGGAACACGACGCGGACCAGGTCATCGCCGCTGCCTTCGACCAGGCAGAGGCCCGCGACCCCCAGCACCACAGGTCCTGGGTGGTCCTGGTCGACGGCGCCGCCCACCAGCTCGAGTTGATCCGGGCCGAGGCCGCCCGCCGCAAGGTCGAGATCCATATCGTCCTCGACATCGTGCATGTGCTCAAGAAGTTATGGGCGGCTGCGCGGTGTTTCCACACCGCCACCGATCCCGCAGCCGAAGACTGGGCCGGGGCCAAGGCCGCCCGGATTCTGGCCGGTGACGCCCCCGGAGCCGTCGGCGACATCCACGCCGAAGCCGACCGCACGGGCCTGTCCCCAGATCAGCGGGCCACGGCGGACAGGGCCTGCCGCTACCTGGAGGACAATGCCGCCTATCTCCACTACGACAAGGCCCTCGAGGCCGGATGGCCGATCGCCAGCGGCACCGTCGAAGGAGCAGCCCGCCATCTGATCGCCGACCGACTCGACATCACTGGCAGCCGATGGAGCGTTTGCGGAGCCGAAGCCGTCCTTACCCTCCGCGCCGTCATCAGCAACGGTGACTTCCCGCAGTACTGGACCTTCCACACCCGCAGAGAACGCGAACGCCTATACCTCGCCCCCGACCAGGCCGAATACGACCTGACCGCCTGAATACGACCGTCACTCAGGAAAGCCGCACACATCGCGCAAGGGCGAACCGGTGCCGGTGCTACGGTCCCGGTATGTCCAAAGCCGAGATCGACGGCGTCGCCGCCGAGTTCTTCAGTGCGTTCGACAACAGGGGCGGCAAGGCCGCAGATGTGGATCGGGTCCGCCGACTGATCGTGCCTGGGGGCGTCCTCATCAAGGCAGGGCCGGAGTTCACGGTGTACACCGTGGAGGAATTCATCGAGCCACGCCAACAACTGCTGGCTGAGGGCCGACTGGTGAGCTTCAACGAGTGGGAGACTGCGGAGCGCACCGAGACCGTCGGCGCCATCGCATCGCGGTTCAGCGAGTACCGGAAATCCGGGATCCTCGACGGCGTGCCCTTCGAGGGCGGCGGGACGAAGACGATGCAGTTCGTACTCACCCCGGATGGCTGGCGGATCGCTGCGGTCTCCTGGTGCGACCGGCCCTGAGGCCAAAAGCCGCACCGCCGCACGATCTGGAGTACCCCTCCAGGGTCAGCCCGAAGAGGGCAGGCGCAGTTGCATCCAGACCGAGCTGATGTAACCGCCGTTCTTCGTGGCGTACTCGTCGAAGATACCCACGTCGGTGAAGCCGAACTTACGGTGCAGAGCCACCGAAGCATCATTGGGAAGTGCGATCCCAGCCAGCGCGACATGGACCGGCTGCGAGCGCAGCGTTTCGATGAGGGTGCGGTACAGCGCCGAACCAATCCCAGCGGCCCGCGCATCGGGATCCACGTAGACGCCCAGTTCAACCGTTTGATCGAAGGCCGGATGCGTCCGGTAGGGACTGCTTGAGGCGCACCCAAGTACGCGATCGCCGGTAGTGGCCACAAACAGCTGGTGCGGACCTGTTTCGGAGAATCTCTCGAACCACTGCAAGCGGCTCTCTACCGTGACCGGTTGGGTATCGAAAGTGATGATCGAGTGGGTGACGTAGTGGTTGTAGATTCGCACCAGCTCAGGAAGATCATCTTTGCGTCCGGTGCGTACTACCAGCCCGTCGCCGGCACGACGCCCGGCCTCGCGGTCTCTTCCTGCCATGGGCCGCATCATGCCATGGTCGTTCTCCCAGATCAGCCCGTCCCTGCAGAAGAGCTGCACCCTATTCGGTTCGCTGCCCACGGACGCCGATTTCCGGCTGATCGAGGGCACTGCGGAGTCCCGCAAGTTCGTCATACCTGCCGAGAAGGACGGACAGCCGGTGGGCGTGATCGGTTGGAACAGCGCCAAGGCGGTCATGGCCGCCAAGAACGCCTACCTGAGCTGAGCACACAACGCCGTGCAGGCCGTCCGGCTCTCCCCCCTTCTCCACCACTACCTTCCGTGGTGGAGAAGGGGGGACCCATCAACTCACGGCCATGCTGGGCTAGTTCGGACAAGGCCAGCTCGGCGCGCTCGGCCTGGTCCCCAACGCCATCGTGCTCTGGACGACGAAGTACATCGACGCCACCGTCGCCCGGCTCTCCCCGCTCAAGCACCGCAACCCGAACCTGCTCGGCCGCTACAGCTTCACCGCCTCCACCCCGGCCGCCGGCGCCCCGCGCCCGCTGCGCGACCCGGACGCAGCCAATCTGGACGAGGACGACGATGGCAGCGAAGAGTGAGCAACATCTGCCGGCACGGTCGTCGGGACCGTTCCGGGGAGTGCCTCAACTGAATGCGTCGACGATCGCTTGGGCGTGGCCCTGGCACTGCACCAGTGCTTCCTCGACGTCGTCGTCTGTGCAGCTTCTGCCGGAGAGGCTGACGAGGCCGAAGAAGTACTGGGCGAGGTGCCTGCGCACCCACTGGCTGTCGCCCCACGATTCGTAGGCGCGCAGCCACGGCGCCCTGTGGGAGCGCGCCAGGTCTTGCAGCCTGAAAGGCTACGGAGTGTGGAACGCCCGTGTCGCTGATGACGGCTTTGAGGCCCTGTGGTTGGTCGAAGGACTCCAGGGCTGCTTCAGGCGCGGGACCGAAGCAGAGGGATCGGGCCCTGCACAGCAACTCGGCGTCATAGATGAGGGCGTGAGCCGCGCGAATCCCTCACGAACTCGGGGTGGAGGGTCGTCACAGGGGGCATCCGACCAGGCTCCGCCGGTGCACAGCAAATGCCCCGTGTCCGGTGTGACTGTACCTTGACCGTTTGCCACTGAAGTTCGACCGGTAATCGATGACGACGGTAAGAGCTGGCTGCTGAGTGCTGGTCTGACTACGGCAGGGCGTGCAGGGGGGCGTGGTTGGCCTTGAAAAGACGCTCCCCGGCCCGGCGGAGAGTGAAGTTGCGCAGCGGCGTGGGCAGGTTGCGGGCCTTGTCGCGGCGGTGGTTCTGGGCCACCACCCAGGCGACCCGCCCGGCGCGCCGGGCCTGGAAGGCGGCGAGGGCCGCGGTGACATCAGGTCCGGTTTGGAGCGTGTCGGCGAGCACTAGGGCGTCTTCGAGTGCCATCGCGCCGCCCTGGGCCATGCTCGGGGAGAAGGCGTGGGCGGCATCGCCGATGAGGACAGCGCCGGGACGCGTCCAGAGCGTGTTCTCGCTTTCATGCAGTGCGGCGAAGTGCGCGTCGGCGCCCTGCTCCAGCAAGTGCGGTACTGGCCCGCCGAAGTCGGCGAAGAGTGCGCGCCAGTCGCCGGCCGGAGCCGTGGTGACGGAGCTGTTGATGTCGGCGTAGCAGTAGACGGCGCCAGCACCGAGCTGCACGGTCAGGAACGTTCGGCCGTTGCCGCCCAAGCGCGCGGTCCAGTCGGTGAGGTCCGGTATCGCGGTGTCGTCGGCGATGAACCGCCAGCACAACTGGCCCAGGAAACGTGGTTCCGGCCCGCCGAAGAGGGAGCGTCGCACGGCGGAGTTGATACCGTCCGCACCCACCACCAGGTCGTACGCGCCGGTAGCACCGTCCGCGAAGGTCACGGTGCCGCTCTTGGCCACCGTGCTCACCTCGGTGTCGTGACGGACGACGGTGCCGTCGACGGCCGTGCGCAGTACCTCGAGCAGATCGCCCCGGGTGATCGCCAGACAGGGGCCGACCCCGCCCCAGATCCGGCCCACCTCGAACTCGGCAAGCGGGCGCCCGCGATGGTCGTGCAGCCGCTGCCGCGCCACTGGCTCCGCGCGCTTGACCACCTCGTCCCCCACGCCGATGCCCTGGAGCGTACGGATGGCGTTCGCCGGAAGGTAGAGACCGGCGCCAAGGGCTTGTCCTTCGGCGGCGCGGCGCTCGACGACTTCCACCGGGAATCCGCGGTCGAGCAGAGCTTTAGCAAGTGCCAGACCGGATATTCCGGCTCCGACGATCAAAGTGCGAGGCTTGTTCACAGAGATTTCCTTACCATTATCGGACAACGTGACGACGCCAACCGAACAGCCTGAGTCACGCAGGCGCACAGCGTTGGACAACCGTTCCCCACGCCGACTCCTATTCTGCGTCACGCGCCGGTGGCTTGATCACCCGGCTGCTCGCTGAATCGGCCCACCAGGCACACCAGCACGTGATCAAGAAGGATCGTGACGCGTACACCACGCCGCACGCCAGCCTCAAAGCGGGAAACTACGGCAAGCCCGGCAGCAAGCGCCGCCAAAAGGCCGGGGCCAAACCGGTCACGTTCCGATCCGATGCCGCGCAGCCGTATGACGATCGGTGTCTGAGTTAGCAGTACGACCAGCAGACGGTATCCATCTGGACCACCGCAGGCCGATCAAGGGCGTGCGGTTCGCCTGCTCGGCGAACGCACTCAAGACGCTCCAGCATTACCGCAAGGGCGAGTCCGACCTGATCGAGCGTGACGGCATATTCTATCTGATCGCCACCTGCGAAATCCCCCGAGGGCGCCCCGTACGAGCCGGACTCTTTCCCTGGGGTGGAACTCGGCATCGTCAACATCGCGACCACGTCCACCGGCTACCAGGCTGCGGGGCCGGCCTGAACCGCTACCGCTAGCGGCAGATCACCTTGCGGGCCAAGCTCCAGAAGAAGCGCGCCAAGAGCGCCGAGCGCCGATTGACGGAGCGTTCCCGCCGCGAACAGCGGCGTAGTCGCGGTGGCGGTGTGAGATTCGGGAGAGCCAGGAATTTGTGTTGCCTTGGTGGGGTTCCTGGTCGGCGACGCCTCCCGGAGAACCGCGCCTGAACCGCGGTGGTGATGTTCGTGCCCGCTGCTCCTCGAGGAAGGGCGAGGGACTCTGGGTATGCCTGGAAAGGGCGGAAGCGACGGGCACCCCCCGTCCGCAGGATCAGGTCCTCAGCGGGGTTCGGGGGAACTCGCGGGATGTCGTACAGGCAGTGGCGTGTCTTCGCCGCCCGGCTTGCCAGCGCCCCTGTCTGCGCGGGCAGCCGCGGGGCTGGTTTCCCGGCGTAGCCACAGTGTGGTCGGCCAGAGGCCGAGGAGCACGGCTGCGAGGCCTGCGAGCGCTATGGCCGCGCTGGGGCCGGTCGCCTGGGCGACCAGGCCGGCGAGGGCGGCGCCGAGGCCTTGTGCTGTGAGATTCATGGACGCGGCCACACCCATTCCCTGTGCGCGCTGGGCATCGGGCAGCATCTCTCCGAGGAATGAGATCGATACGACGACCTGGATGGCCCAGAGCGTGCCGCTCAGTCCGAAGACGGCCATGGCCAGGTAGGGGCCACCGCCGAGCAGCACCAGTGGCAGTGGTGCTCCCGCCGCCAGGCAGGCGACCGGGAATGCGAGTGTTCTGCGGCGTTCGGGAAGGAAACGGGCGAAGAGACCCAGTCCGACGAACGAGCAGGCTGCAGAGGCCGCCAGGAGGTAACCCACCCAGGCGGGATTCACGCCGAGTTCATGCACGTACGGCGTGACGACGCCGTCGGGCGCGATCAGGAACAGCCCGGACAAGGTGGACACGAAGATCGCGCGTCGTCCGGGACTGCTCCACACGATACGCAGACCGCCCATCAGCGAGCGCGGCTGCGCGGGGGCGGAGGGAGCGGGCCGGAAGCCGACGAAGGACCTGATCAAGACCGCCGACAGCGCGAACGTCACGGCATCGACGGCGAGGCACACCCGCGGGCTGACGGCCGAGGCGATGATGCCGCCCGCAGCGAACCCGGCCAACTGCCCTGCCTGGTTGAGGGACTGCCGCAGTGCCATGGCGGTCGGGTACTGTCCGGCCTCGACGATGTCACGCAGGAATGCCAGGTGGGCCGCCTTGTAGGGGCCGTTGAGGAACGAGGACAGGGCTACCAGAGCGCACAGTGCCGCCAGCGGAATGCCAGGAATGACCATGGCGGCTACCCCGATCGCGCGGACGGTGTTGATGGCAACGATGACCTCACGGCGCGGCCTGCGGTCCGCGACGGTGGACAGCAGAAGAGCGCCTGCCATGGTGGGCAGGTAGGTCAGTCCGTAGGTCAGGCCGGTAAGGGCGGCCGATTCCGTCCGGCTGAACACCAGCACCGTCAGAGCGACACGGGAGAGCTGGTCTCCGACAACAGAAAGCAATTCCGCCGCACTTGTCACACGGAACTCGCGGACGCCAAGCACCGCCCAGATCTTCACGAACCTGCCAATTCAGTAAAAGCACCGCTGGAACCGCACCCGGCACCGGGATTCCAACAGCCCGCGTCACCACGTACGGCTGTTCATCTGCCCCGGCAAGGATGACACTGGAATACCGTCACCTCAGCCATCCGCCCTACACCCGTGGCGTGGGCGAGCGACTCAGCCGCTCGCCCACGCCATAACGCTACTTGCTGAACCAGTCCGGGGAACCGGTGAACCAGTCGGGGGAACCGGTGAACCAGTCCGGGGAACCAGTGAACCAGTCCGGGGAACCGGGGTGCATGACTCGACTCATAGCAAAGCCACCTCTCTATGTGGTTACGACACGGCGGCCAACCCGCCTGCACGGAGACTATGTTGAGCAATCGCGTCGCGGTACGAGCAAGATCACAGACCCGGGCGTGAACCCGGCAGCGCCGGTTCGGGCCGCGACGCTGCAGCGGGGGCCGGAGGCCGAGGGGAAGCCCGCGGGGGACGGGAGCCCGGCGCCCGCACGAAGGAGCGAAGAGGTCCGTAGGGTTTCGGTATATGCCCAGCGCGGAATTCGAACGGAGGAGTTTCGACGGCAGGGCGAGAGGGGCCGTTGTCGGCTCGTCCCCGTTGTCGTCGGCTGCGCAGATGTGGTCGCGGTTGTGGTGCGAGAATTGGTCGGGTCGGGGATTCGCGTGGTGTCTGGGTGGAGTTCCTGACCCGGAACGCCGGGTGATCAGTCCCGTTGTGCTCGTGGAAGGCCGACTGTCGGCTTCTGCGGGAGTTTCGGTGGGTGATGCGGCTGGTCATGAGGGTGATGGCGGCCCAGGTGATGAGCGATTCGGGGTGCTGGACGAGGCGTTCGTTGTCGCGTGCGTGCCGGCGGGCGTGCATGATCCAGGCGTGTGAGCGTTCGACGACCCAGCGGCGGGGCAGGACGACGAAGCCGGGGTGTTCTTCGGGCGGCTGACGGCCTTGATGGTCAGGTTGAGGTATGTCTTTGCCCAGGTCACAAGCTGTCCGGCATAGGCGGAGTCGGCCCAGACGATGGTGATTTCGGGGTGCATCAGCCGCAGCCGGAAGAGGACTTCCCTGGCGGCGTTGCGGTCGGTCATGTCGGCGGGGGTGACCATGACGAACAGTGGCAGGCCCTTGGTGTCCACGACCAGGTGCCGTTTGCGGCCGAGTTGATTTTCTTGCCGGCGTCGTAGCCGCGGGAGTCCTTGCCGACGGTGTCGGCGGCCTTGACGGACTGGGAATCGATGACGGTGGCCACCGCCCCCGGGGCCCGGCCCATCTCGCGGCGGATGCGCTTGCGGAGCTGGTCACGGATCTGTCCGATGACGCCGGCGGCGGCCCAGCGGGCCATGAACCCCTAACACGTGCGCCAGGGCGGAAAGTCCTTGGCTTGGGTGTATCCATCGGGCTTAGAACGTGTTCACACGTGAGTGGGGTTTGCCCAGGTCAGGGCACACGGGAGCGGCCTTCCGCTGATGCTGTGCTCCGTCACAGATACACCGCTCAGCAGGAAGGCCGTGGGACGAGTGTGCCGTGTACGGGGGTCCCCCAGGACGCGATCGGACAACTCTCCCGCTTTCGGGCGGCCTGCACACCGCCGTCGGAACCCCGGCGCAGGTGCACGCCCGGCTCTCCGAACTGGCGGGCCGCACGGAGGCGGACGAGCTGATGCTCGCCCCCGCGGCCAACGACCGCGCCGACCGCATCCGCGCGATCGAGCTGGTCACCGCCCCGGCGCCACTCCACGCACCCTGATCACCCCCACCCTCCCGTGCCCGGCAGGTCCGGCGCACGGAATCCTGAGAACCGAGGTATGTGTTCATGAGCACCAGCTCCGCACCCTCCATGCGCGCGGTCCGGCAGATCGACTAGGGCGGCCCTGAGGTACTGCAGGTTGCCGAGGTCGAGCGCCCCGTGCCCGGTCCCGGTGAGGTACTCGTCCGTGTCCGGGCGACCGGGGTGAACCCGCCGACGTGAAGATTCGTGCCGGGGCCCCGGGCCACCGGTCCCAGCAGCCGCCGTTCACGCCAGGTCTGGAACTCGCCGCCGAGGTTGCGGCCGTCGCTGACGAGGTGATCGACACACGTCCGTGGACTTCGCCGCGGTGCTCCGGGACGGCATCGGCGTGGTCCTGGACCCGCTCGGCGACGACTACGGTCCCCGCTCACTGACCCTCCTGTCTCCCGGCGGTACCTACGTCGGCGTACGCCAGCCCAACCCGGGCCGAGCCGAGATGCGCGCCAAGGCCCAGCAGAACGGCATCCGCTTCGCCGACGTCACCGTCGCCCCCGAACGCCGCGGACCTGACGGACCTCGTGACACTGGCGGCCCGTGGGCGACTGCGGGTGGCGGTCGAACAGACCCTTCCGCTCCCGGACGTGGCCAAGGCACACGAACTCGTCGAGACGGGCCGAGTGAAGGGCAAGATCGTAATCGTTCCCTGACCGGCGATGGCTTCCGATGGGGAGCACGGCCGAGGCTCAAGACCACGGCCGCGGCAAATCGATCGCATGCGGTCAGGAACCGGCTCAGCCCTGCCAGGGCTTCAAGATCAACTCATTGCCCCTATGGCCTCTGAGCCACATCCCATCACCGCCCCCACCGACCTGCCCACCGCGGCGCGCCTCCCCCGCTCAGCCGACTCCACGCGGCCCTCGCCCAGGACGACCCCGTCGAGCTCGTCCACCCCCTGAGCGCCACCCGCCCCCACCTGACCACCACCCACTCCGATCCTGCCGCACAACTCGACACCCTCACACCCCTGACCTCACCCGTCATTCCAAGGCATGCACGAGAGGTCCCTCTGCCGTCCCTGACGTAACTCGCTGCGCCTCTTCGCCCGACACGAGGAGCCGGCGAGCCGGGGGCACGTCGCCTCGCTCCTCTGGGCTGCCCGCCTATCACATGGGTTGATGCTCTGGGCTGGAATCGGGGATCACCTCACGCTCCGCCGGGACACCTGGCAGCGTCGCGCGCGAGTGGGCGCCTCGAGAACACCGCTTGCCCTCGCGACCGCTCGCTCACGGCACCGCGTCGTCGACCGCCGCCGTGACCTGTGCCGGACCGGGCAGGACGGTGGGAAGGACATCCGCGCCCGCCGCCGCTGCCACCGCTGAGTCAGACCACTCGGCCCCGTACGACAGCACCGTCTCCCGGCACTCCGGCCGGATGTCGTAAACCCGCACCCGGTATCCCGCACGGGCGAGATTGCCGCAGACGGGTCCACCCATGCGTCCGGCGCCGATCAGGCAGATCAGGCAGATCATTGACACGGGCGGATGCCATCCCCTGCGGGCCGTGCGCCGCCGTACCCGGGCCCACCCGCGCCAATTCGAGGCCGTCGCACGCGAACCACGCATCGGCACATGTGTCTGCGACGGAGGACGGATGGGACAAGGACGGGGTGGCAGAGACTCCGAGGCGCGGCCCGAGGCACGGTCGGCAATCTCCTCTCAATATGTCCCGCGCGGCCTTCGTCACCGCGGTCTCCATGGAGATACGTACCTCATCTCGCCCGTAAAGTACGTGCTCACACCCGACGCCGTGGACCGCATATGTCCACGCGTGCCTTCGCCATGGGAAAAGAGAACTCAGGTATGCCACTGGACAACGAGACGATCGAGCACGCACGCCTCGCCCATGAGGCGCACGTCGACGAGTGCCGGCCCTGCCAGACCAGCGGCAGGCCGTGCCAGGCGGCGAAACTCCTCAGACGTGAGTACAACAACCTGGTGAGACGGCTCGGCCGTTGACGTCGGTACCTGGGCGGACCTGCTGATCGATCGACGTCGGGCCAAGGTCCCTGCCGGGCTGTACCGCGTACCGGCGATACCCCTATCGGCGCAGTGACCGGAAGGCAGCGCGCACTTCCTGGGTCAGCAGCTGCGGCTGCTCCCAGGCGGCAAAGTGGCCTCCCCTGTCGACTTCGTTCTACTGGACGAGGTTGCCGAAGGCGCGCTCGCCCCAGTTCCGCGGCGCGCGGTAGATCTCGCCCGGGAACACCGTGACCGCCACCGGGAGGTCCGGGATGTCGAAGGCGTTGAACGGGCCACCACGGCGTTTCGCGGAGCGGCCGGGGGAGGAGAAGTGCGGCTGGCGTCGCGCCTGCCGACGAAGCTCGTGGTCTTCGACGCACGGCGGCATTGCTGCCCGTGCGCTGTGAGCTGCCCGCGGCCGGATCGCTGGTGGTCCACTCCCCCGCCCTGGTGAGGGCGCCGACCGCGATGTTCGAGATCGTATGGGAGCAAGCGGCGCCCGCTTCACCGGACACCCGGCTCGGCCGGCCGGTGCCGGACGGCCGACCTCCTGTGGCGCGGTTCGACGAACGCACCCGAGAAATCGTCCGGTTGATGGCGACGGGCATGAGGACCATGCCATCGCACGGGTCCTGGGGGTGAGCCGCCGTACCGTGCAGAAACACGTCAATGACGCGGGCACTGCCCTCGTAGCGAAGACACGCTTCCAGGTCGGGCTGCTGGCGGCGGAGCGAGGATGGCTCAGGCACCGTTCCTGAGGTCCCGAAACCGCCCCACCGACATCCGCCGACACCAAGGACCGTCCCCCCGGTGCGCATCCGGTTCCGTCAAGCGACCGACACGACTTTCACCGTTCCCACGCCCGGCTTGATCGAGCGCAGCAAAATGTCGAAGAAATACTTCTCATCAGGACGCTTGCTCAAGGTCACGGTCCGGCCGGGCGCCAGCTCGGGAGCCGGCGAAAGACGCCGGTCCCCCTCACGCCGGCCGCTCACCATGGTGACCGACACCGAGGTACGGCCGGTATTGCGCAGGGTCACGGCCGTCGTCGGCGGGCACTTGCCGAACCCGCCCCCCGTGCAGTTGAACCGGAGATCACCGAAGGCCGTCGTGCCGCACGACACCTCGTAACGCCGGTCGGACAGGGACGCGCACACAGCACCCGCCTCGATGACGACGGGGACATGTCGCCGGTGCACGTCATCCGGTGGCGAAAGCACCGCCATCGCCGCGAGAACGACCGCGCTCGCGAGCGTGGCAGCCGCGGCTCCCATCACGAGCCTGCTCACCACCCGGACGCACCTGCCCTCCTCGGTCGAGCGCAGGACCACGGCCGTCGCCGCCCGGAAATTTCGGACTGTTCGCGAAAACACTTGCCCAATCAAGCCGCACCCCATCTACTTGTTATGTCAATTATATTTGCATGCTCACCCGGCCTCGGCGCCCCGCAGCGGCAGGCGCAGTTCCGGTTCACGGTCGACGACGATGCCGAAGTGGTCGCGGTAGGTCGCGAGGACGGCGTCCCCGGGCAGTTCCGTGATCCGAGTCTCCCCGTCCTCGGTGATCACCAGAGTCCGTCCGCCGAGCGTGATCCGTGGGCAGCGAGCACACCAGATTCCGGGTGAAGTGCGCCTGGGGAGCGTGCGTATGCCACCAGCAGGCCGTCGCGAAGTCCGTCAGCGCCCTCGGCCGCAGTTCGACGCGGTACTGCAACTCGCCGTCGCGGTAGACGTCCAGGTCTCCTTCAGGAGTATCCGCGATCCGGTAGACGCCACCGGGGCCGCTCTGCTCACCCCGCTCGCCCAGGTGCGGGATCCGCGTCGTAGCCGACGCCGATCCGGCTCCGGATGAAGGCGGCTTCGACCAGCGGATCCGTGACAACCGTCTTGCCGAAGCCGCAAGATGCGCTGTGCGAGCAGCCGAAGCGTGTAGACCGCCGTGTCAGCGGCCGGATCGTCACCGCGGGGGTCGACCAGCTCCGCGCAGCGGCTGACCAGGAGCCAAGTCGAAAGCGGCTCCAACTCCTCGCGCAGCGTAGATGGAGCGTTTACCAGCACTGCCTTGAGCTGGTTGAGCGCCTGGGTGCGCGCTTTGACCGCGGAGTTCTTCGCCAGCCGGAGGAAACGCAGTGCTTCCACCTGCCCGTCGCCGCTCTTCGGCAGTGCCCGGGCCGTGCCCGAGAGCGCGGCCCGGGCGGCAGCCTCGGCATCGATGGCGTCGGTCTTGCCACGGCGGCGCCGGGTGGATCGGTCGGGCTGGTTGACCTCAACCACCGCCACCCGCTGGGTCGCAAGGTAGCGGGCCAGCCCGGCACCGTAGGAGCCGGTGCACTCCACCCCAGCCCGCACAACGGTCCCGCATTGGCCTGCCCAGTCCAGAAGTTGGCGGTAGCCGGCCGCGGTGGCCGGGAACTCTCCCGTGCCCAACAACGCGCCGAGGTGGTCAAGGACGGCGGCGACGTGCACGTCCTTGTGGGTGTCGATGCCGAGCACCACCGAAAGCGGCGCAGTCGGAGCCTCAGCATCTTGGACGGCACGGACGGCAGCGGGCATTCTGAGGGCGGTCACGGTGCTCCTGTTCGACGACGCGGTACCGATGGCCAGCGCCGGCCGGTGGAGCGGTCAGGACTGTGACGGTGCCTTCTAGGCCAAGGCCCCTATCGGGACACGCACCGTCGGCCCGGTGCTGGTACACGTCGCTCCGGCCGGGGCCGACAGATCAAACACAAGGCACAGCAGCCAGCCAGAGTACGAGTCAGGCCACGACCGGAACGACACGGCCATCATCCTCACAGCCGGAGTAGTACGGGGTGTCGGCGGCGATCCGGTCGATCGGCAGCAGCGTGCCGTCCAGAATCACGTATGCCTTCGCCGAGGCTGTCGTCATCACCTCTGCCAGGGTCGACGCCAGGGCGGCCAGTACCTCGATCGCTTCGCGTATGTAGCGGTAGACGGTCGCGATGCCGATACCGAACCCGGCAGCGAGCTGGGCGTAAGTGTCACCGCACCGCAGATGGGCCAGGGCGAGCAGGGCCTGACGGCTGACGGGCAGACGCCGCCATCGCGTGCCGATCTCCCGCTGACGAGCAGCCAGTTGCCTGGTCAGGTGCCCCAGCGTGCGGCTGGACAGATCGATTGATGACGGGTAGACAAGCACGCGAAGCTCCTGGCGGACACGGGTGATCTTGGTCGAGAACCCGTCTACCAGGAGCTTCGTCGTTCCGTACAGCCCAAGCCCACCAACACCCCGGCACTGCAATCAGGTTGGAAAGGGCTCAGTGCCTGGCACGGACACGCGGTCATACGCAGCGAGCGGTTAGTGTGCACCATCGATGCTTTCACACTCCCTGTTTCCACGGGTTTCCCTGCCGAGGCCGCACCGACTGAGCCAGCCCAGGCACACCTTGGAAACATCTCGCTGGTCGCCGCCGGCAACATGAACTCGGCGCACAGATCGGGCCCTTGAAGGAAGAGAAAGCCCTCCTCAACGAATATTCCCTTGCTCACCGAGGGGTTTCACGGCCACCGGGCAAGCCCGGAAGGTACTCGCACGAAAAGAGGGAAGCGGGTGTCCGGCGCGCAGGGGAAATCGCGCCGGCCGCTGCTCAGAAGCGTGTTGCCTGCCCTGCTCACCGCCCAAGACGAGCCCCGTCGGCAAGAACTTTGGCAGGAGTCCCCGCAGGAGCATCCGGACCGGTTCCGACACCCCAACTCGTGCGGGGACACCCGTCGCGTCAACATACGTGTTCGGCAAAACATGCACGTAAATACATTTGGTTTACAATGCAATGAATGCTGATAGGCCGTATATAATGCATCCGCGACCTGCCGACTATTTCCCGTCCGGAGGTCCGGCGGAGTGCTTCTTCCCGCGGTACGCGGCGGCTGCACCAGTGGATCTCCACTTACACTGTGCCCATGGCAGACGTGAAGAAAATCAAGCCCCTCACGCCCGACGAGGAGGCGTTCCTACGGGCTTTGGGTCGAGTAATGACCATACTGCCGCGTGTCGCCGACGCGGACATGCTCGAAAAGCATTGCATTTCCGTTGTGGAGTACACGGTATTGGTGCATCTCTCCGAGGTGCCGCACAACCAAATGCGGATGAGTGATCTCGCGAACATGTGCGGACTCTCGCTGAGCGGCATGACGCGGGTGGTCAACCGGCTCGAATCGCAGTCACTGGTTCTGCGTGAGAAGTCGCCGGACGACGGACGGGCGTGGCTCGCCGTCCTCACCAGCGCCGGACGAACGCAGCTGAAGCAGGCGTGGCCCACCAACCTCGCGAGCGCACGGCGCCACATCTTCTCGCGCCTGGACGACTGCGACGTTGCCGCCGCCGCAAAGGTGCTGGAGCGCATAGCGCCCTGCTGACTCCGCGACTCCGCCCCGTTCCTGAAGGGCGGGGTCAGCACCCCCTTCCGGCATCAGCGATCGATCGATTGAGTCCGGTTTTGGCGGCCCCGTAGGCAGAAGGTGCCCGGCCGGGACCGGGCTTCGGTGCGGCGGGGACCATGCTCATGTGCTGGGGCAGTCGGAGGTGGGCGCGCGCGTGGCGCCGGGCGGGGGACGCTGCGGAACGGCATCCGCTACGGGGGCAACTGGGTCCGGCTCTGGAGATCGTCATCGGACCCGGCGGCTTCGAAGCCGAGACGGCGGAGCTCTACGGCTGGATCAACCGAGCACTCTCCCGATGCCGAGCGGACCCCGTGTGTGCCGCCCGGCCACTCCCTCCGTACCGGGCCGAGCCGTTCGCGTCGCCTGCTCGGTCCCCTTTCCGCTCGGCCCCGGTCCGATCAGGTCTCGGTCGGCCGACACTCAATGGCTCGGCTGCTCGGCCACGCCGCGGGCCGCCGCTCGACATTCACAGGGCTCGCCGTCTCGTCATCTCACCGTGCGTGTGTCACGTATGCCGGTGCCGCGGGACACCCCGCCTGCCCTGGCTGACCGGGACGGACAGCCACGATGGCCCGGGTCCGGCGGCCGTCCGACACACGTATGATCATGGCGTCGCGAGACACGTCACGCCCAACTGGCTGTCGGTGTCGGCCGGACACCGGGTTCGGAGCGTTGTTGGCGCCGACCGTCAACCCGCAGTTCAGACCTCTTCGTCGCACCTTGCCCTATATTGATCACGGGCACACACCACTCGTTCACACGTGGCTTGCGGTCCAGGCCTCCGTCGCGAGTCACATGTCCGCATACACTTGATACCCGATCAGTTGCCGGAATGGACCGTGGCGGGCGATGAGGTCACCGGACACGGCCCGGCCGACGGTTGTGCGTCACGAGCCCGGCTGCGGTCGGCCCGCAGAGGCCTCGGCGAGCTCGTCGAGCATGAGTTCGGCACGGCTGCCCCCGCACCCGCGGGTCCCGCGCATCCGAGTGCCCCGGAGGACGCCTGACGCGAACCGGCACAGCCCTTCGCGGCACCGGCGCACGAAGGCATCCCGGCACACGCCTGCGGAGACACCCCCGTGGCGCCCGCCGGCCAACGGCGGGCGGAGAGCGCGTTCGGCGCTGTCAGTAGAGCGCGGCGACGGCGATCCGGCGCAGGGCGTCCTCGGCACGGTCCCAGCTCCAGCCGCTCTCGACCACCAACGTCCGCCAGCCTGGGGGCCCGAACCAGTACCAGAGCAGGTCGGCCGTCTCCTCGACCGGGCAGAAGGGGGCCGGTTCCAGGGTGTGCAGATGCCGGGCGACGTCCCGCAGCGCGTCCCGGTAGGCCGCGGTCGAACGCTCCCACAGGGCCTCGCCGTCCTCGTGGACGGGCAGTGCCTTGTGGATCGCCTCGTGTACGGCGAACTGACTCTCGTTGCCCAGTCGCGTTCCGTGGGCCAGCGCTGTGAGGACCTCGGCCGGCGTCCGCAGGCCGAGTATGTGCTGCGTGGCCCCCTCGTAGCCGGAGGCGACCACACCCTCGTCGATGATCCGGTTCAGGATGTCGCTCTTGCTCCCGACGCTCGCAAACACGGTCTTCGACGCGACCCCGGCGGCCGAGGCGATGTCGGCAATGGTCACACGCCCATAACCGCGCTCCGCGAACAGCTCCGTGGCGTGACGAAGGATCAGTTCTCGGGTTCGGGTAGCGCCCTGCTCACGCAGCGGGGACACGTATGAACGCTTGGACGGCATGGAAGGATGCTAGCGCCACAAATTCATTAGGTATGGTGTTACCTCAATGACACTGCGCGCGGTCCCGCGTCCGGTGCCGACGGCAGCCGCTGCCCGGCTCACCAGGCCGTCGAACGCCCACAGCACCGACTTGGGAACGCCGGCGAAAGGCAATCACCACCATGGCAATGGACGCTCCGGAACTCGGCCGCGGCCTCTTCCACATCCTCGTGACAGGCGATCCCGCACTGGCCGCCCAAGTGGTCCACGAGGACTTCCACAACCGCGAAGCCGCCGTGTCACCCACCGCGTGTTCCACCCCCGGGCCCGCCGGCGTCCTCGCGTCGGGCGCCTGGATGCGCTCGGCCTTCAGCGGCCTGCGGTTCACCGTCCTCGGGATCGTCCACGACACCGATCAGGTCTGGGTACGGCTGCGTATGCAGGGCCGGCACACAGGACCCTTCGTCCGCTTCCGGGACGGCGCGCTCGACCAGGCCATACCGCCCACCGAGCGCGAGATCGACTTCGAGCAGATCCACGCGCTCGGCCTGCGCGACGGCAAGGTCGTCACCCACGAAGCGGTACGCGACGACGTCACCATGCTCGGCCAGTTGGGCGTGTTCCCCCCAGCCCCGGCCAGCCTGCTGCGCATGGTCTCCTGGCGGCTCACCGGACGGGCCGCACGCGCAGCCGCCCACGTGTCGGCACAAGCCGCCGACGCGGCGGCCCAGCTGTAGGGACGAAGGGCCGGGGCACAGCCCCCTGGCGCCGCCAGTCCTGCCGCCGCCGCGGGGACACCGCGCCTGCGCGGTCGGCCCAACACACGTATCACCCCGTCATCAGAAGATCACTCAGCCCAGTCGGAAAGCAGCCAGACATGCACATCAACAAGAACGACGCACCGGCCACCGTCGAGACCCCGGGATACAGCGGCAAGTGGGCGGAGCTGGGTGACATGCACTACGCCTTCGAGACCTGCGCGAACGGCTACAGCATGGACGATCTCCTCACCGCGTTCCCCGACCGTGCCTGCCCCGTCGAGCACTGGGGCTATCTCTTCCGCGGAGAAGTCCGCGTCGAGTACACGGACGGCGGCGAGGAGTTCCTCAAGTCCGGGGACGCCTTCTACATCAAGCCCGGCCACCGCCCCTACATGACCGCCGAGACCGAGCTGCTCCAGCTCACCCGTGTCGCCGACCACCATCACCTCGTGAAGACTTTCACCGAGGCCGGCGTCCTGGGCGGCGGAGACTCCGCCCAGGCGTGATCGCCGGCCGCCGCTGAGGGGAGCACCCCGGATGTCAGCGAGTGACCGAATCCTGGAGAACGCGATTCTCGACATGCCCGACCGGCGGGCTCCAGGCGCCTCGGTCTGCCCGTCGGAGGTGGCCCGCGCCATCCGTCGGGGACCGGACGAGGAGTGGCGCGACCTCATGGAGCCCGTGCGCCGGGCAGCGGCCCGGCTCGCCACCTCCGGATTGGTGGTGGTCACCCAGCGCGGGGTGACCGTCGACGCGTCTGATGTCGCTGCCCACACCCCCCGGGGTGCTCGCGTACGGGCCGGAGCTCAGACCGCCACCGCGGTCATGGATTCCGGCCGGGTTCCTGTCGCGCCCGTCCGACTTTCGTGTCGGGCGCCGTCCCGCTGGACGGGCTGCCGCTGCCGGTGAGGACGGAGAAGATCATCTGGCCGAGACCAGCAGGCTCCTCCTCCCGCTGCCGACCGGTGCGGGCGTCCTCCCTGTCACCGGGGCTTCCCTCCACATCGTCGGTGCGGACCGGGGTGGCGGGAGCCCCCGTCCCTGCCGACGTGGCAGGCGCCCCGGGCGACGGGCTCATCGGCTGCGGCGACGCGGGAGCCGGGCCCGCCGGCTGCGGCGACATGGGGACCGAACCTGCCGAGCCAGGCGACGCCGGAGCCGGGCCCGTCGGCTGCGGCGACCCGGAGGCGGTGTCTCGTGGCCCGTCCGGGGGCGGGCCTGACTCCGCCCCCGGGGTGATGACCACCGGCGCCGGATCCAGGAGCGGCATTCGCCCGCCCGTGCCGAGGGTCGGCACGGCTGCCGAGGGGACTTGCGGCTCGCCGCTCACGGCCGGCCCCGCGATCTCCGGAGTCTCCGCACCCGCAGAGGCCTCCGGCGTCTGTGGCGTCTGCGGGGTGTGACGGCTCTCCCCGACGTTTCCATGACTCTCATGGCTACGCAAAGTCTCCGGGGCCGGAGGTCCCGCGACCGCCGGAGCATTGGGCGCTTCCTCGATCCGCCGCGCCCCGGCGGTTCCAGGGCTCTCCTGGATCGCCGAGGGATCCGGGGCTTCGGGGAGGCCAGACGTGTCAGGAACCTCCGAGACCGGCGTCCCGGACGGTCGCGGGCGCGTCAGCAGGAATTCGCTGCCCCGCCGATACAGAACCATGGCCCTGATGTCCGCCACGTCGGCCGCGTCGGCCGGGGTGTACGTGGTGGCGCCGCCGTCCTCCGAGACGACGGTCAGACGGATGCCGTCACCGGTGGCGACGGCCTGGAAGGCGAGCCGGCCGGCCGCGTCGCCCCAGTGCCGGCCGGCGGCGAGGTGGGTACGTATCAGCGCCTGTTCCTGGGACGTGCTCAGGCGTACGTCGTCGGGCAGCCTGCCTCCGGCGTTGTTGAACTGTTCCAGGTGCTCGGCGGTGAGCCGCACCCTGGCCGTGCTCAGTTCCTCGTGGGTGAAGCGTGCGGCGCGGTCCAGTTCGGCCGACGGGAGTGGCGTCACGCGCTCGACCAGTTTGCGGACCGGGTCCCTGAGTGAGCCTGCGTGAGCGCCGTCCCCGAATCCGGCCTCGCTGCGCCACCGGGCGCGGGCCGACCAGAAGCCGTTGCCGTCGCCGCTCGGCGGGAGGAGGTCGTGGACCGTGCCGTCCGGCGCGGTGAGCGTGGGCTTTCCAGCGGCCATGCCATGGCGCCACCGGTCCGGCGCGGCCTCGGATCTCCACGGCGGTGTTCGGTGCGCGGGGTGCTGGGGCTCGTCCCTCAGCGGGTCGGGCGGGACGTTCGCGGCGCTTTCGGACGCGGAAGCCGCAGCCCTCGCGTCGAACAGCATCGGTTGCCGTGCGGTCTCACCCTCGGGAAGGGCGATCTGGTAGTGACGGTCCTTCAGGCGCAGTACGACGTGCGGAGGAGCGGCCTCGTCCGGTCCTGTCGTCGGCTGGTCCGGGTCCTTCCCCGGTGTGTCGCCGCCCGCCTCCGTGGGGGGCGTGAACTGCTGGAATCCGCCGTCGTCGCGCACCACCGTGACCCGTACGCCGAACATCCGGGCGGCGAGGAGCGGCAGCACGTCGGCGGCGCCGTGGTCCCACCCTGCGTCGCCGTCCGCGTCTCCCGCACGCAGGAGTTGCTCCCGGGCGAGGCGGGCGCGGTCGTCGTCGGGCAGGTCGGCGTGCAGCGGCATGAGGCCGGTGTCCTCGGACTCCTTGCGGTCGGCCGCCCGGCCGAAGGCGACGCCCGCCGCCGCCAGTTCCTGCCGGGTGAACCCGTCCTTGTTGTCGGGGACGGTGACGGCGATCAGGTCAGGGTCCTGTCCGAGACGTTCGGCGAACTTCTCGCGGAGCCCGGTGACGAACGCGCGACGGTCCTGCGGCGAGGGCAGGCCGGCCTGGGTGAGCAGGCCGGGGGCGGCGTTGCGCAGTCCCTCGGCGAGCGCCGTGTAGAAGGCGTTCCCGTCGGACGGCACGTCGCGCACCCTGTATTCCTCCCCGGTAGGTGAGGTGAGAACGGGGTCACCTCCGTCCTCGGCCGGTGTCTCGGTGTACCGCTGCCGCTCGGGTGCCGGAGCCGCGGGGGGCGTCTCGAAGGCGGCGGACGGCGGCTTGGAAACCTCGCGGCGGTCCCCGTCGGACAGCCGGTGCCAGCGGGTGAACCGGTCCGCCTCGAAACGTACGCGATGGTATTCGGCGGCGGCCGCTTCCGCTTTCTCCAGGTCGGTCCGCAGGGTCTCGACCGCCTCCGACTCGGCCTTGGCGAGGCCGGCCTCGGCGTCCGCCGCCCGCTGCCGGGCAGCCGTGGTCGCCTCCGACTCGGCCGTCCTGGCCTCGGACCCGGTGCTCTCGGGACGGTCAGGGCCGTCGGCGGCACCGGTTCGTGACCGTTCCGCTTCCAGGGCCTCGGCGAGGTGCTGATCGGCCGTGGCCGAGGCGTCTCGCAGGGTGTCCTGCTGCTGCGCCGCCGCCCGGCGGTGTTCCCAGTACTTCTTGTCGGCGCTCACCCAGGCGTCCGACGCCTTGGTGACGTTCTTCCAGGCGTCCGCGACCTCGGACGGGAAATTGGCCTCGGTGATGAGGCCGAGGTCCCGGGCGATGTCCTCCCGTACCCAGGCGATGACCTGTGTCCTGGTCTCCACGGCCTGGAGGCCGGGCTTGATGTACCCGAAGGGTCCCAGGTTCCTGCCCAGCCAGGAACCGACCGGGCTGTCCTTGAAGTGCCGGTCCACGTCGGCGACGCTGAGCCAGCTCGTCGGGATCGCGAACAGGAAGGTGCGCCCGGTCTTGGGTTTGATGTTGAGCTGCGCGCCGCCGGCGCCCGTCAGTTTGCGGCCGTCGGCGTCGCCGGTGTTGCTGCCGGTGCCGGAGGCGTGCGGGTAGGAGCTGCCGGCCGCGTCGGAGTCCAGGATGGGCTGCGTCCCGGCGGCGATGTTGTGCACGCCGGTACGGACTTCGGACACATCCCGGCTGTCGGTGATCCGGTCGGCGGTCTCCATGGCGCTCTCCGGGGAGATCGCCAGCAGCTGTGCACCGGTGAAGTCCGGTTTGGAGTACAGGCGGTAGTCGCCGTCGGAACCCGATACCAAGGTGTGCTCGTGCAGCCCGGCGACCTGGTAGCCGTCGGCCGTCGCGGTGTCGTCGAAGAAGGCGGACAGGGCCGCTTGTGTGGTGCCGGTGTGCGCCGCGAGAGCCGCGGCGGAGCTGGGCTCGGTCAGCCCGGTCCGCCTGGCCTTGGCCACGGCGTCGTCCAGCCTCTTGCCGGACAGTTCGATCCGGTCGGAGGTGGCGACCACGGTGGTGCCATAGGCCCTGGCGATCGCCAGGTCCCCCGCCGCGCGCAAGGTTTCCTGTCCAACGACCCGGCGGACGAGGAATCCGTGCCTGGGCGGCTCGAAGGGCCGCTCGGTGCCGTCCGGGTGCGGCACGGCGCGCCACCGGTCGATCAGCTCGCGCGTTCTGCCCGCGCCGCGCTGTGCCCAGACCGTGGCCTGATAGGGGGGCGGGGGCAGGACGGGCGGGGCGAGCCGGTCGTCGCCGGATGCGGGATCGGCGGTCTCGGGGACCGTCAGGCTCAGCGGCAACTGCTCGCGGAGCTTGCCGACGTCGCCTCTCGCTTCGATCCTCCTGCCGTCGAGTTCCAGGACCAGCCGCAGCTCATACCCGGTGAGATATTCGGCGTACGGCTCATTCGGGTAGAAGACGTGCGTCTTGTAGTGCGCCGTCGCTCTGGTGGCGGCGGTGGACCGGACGCTCGTTCCCACTTCGTTGTACGTGGGTCCCGCGGCCCTGGCCTTCGCGTTGTCGGTGTCTATCCGTTCGCTGACCCCTATACCGAGCGCGCGGCTGAATGCGGTGGACACGCCCCCTTCCACGGTCTCGGTGGAGGCGCGGTTGTCCCACAGGGTGGCGCTGTGGTCGAGACCCTGGAAGTCCGGTTCCCTCGCGATCAGTTCCAGGCGCAGGGGGACGGTGCGGCTTCCGACACGGATGTGACGGTAGCCCCAACGGCCCACGCGGGCGCGGGTCCGCGCTCCGCCCGAGGTGTGCTCGGCCGCGTCGGGTCCGGTGGTCAGTTCGCCGCGCAGGGCCCGGATGGCGCGTGGCGTGACCATGGCGAGGAGGCGTTCGCGGCTCGTGTCGTCGAGGTCCAGTTCCCGCAGTTTTTGGTCGAACTCGGCCACGACCTCGGTGGTGTCGAGTGAGTTCACCGGATAGGAGCCGAAGGGGTTGTCCCGCAGCCAGGCCGGCAGGCTCCACCGCTTGGAGACGTAGGCGGGCACCTCGCCCAGCCCGTCCTTGATGAGTCCCACCCGGTGCGCGGCCTTCTCCGGGAGGTGGCCGAGCCAGTCGGAGAAGAAGGTGAGTTGCCGGCCGGCCCAGTTGTCGCGGTACCAGGTGGCGAGTCTGTGCGGCCCGGCGAGCAGGCCGTCGGCCCGGACGGATCCGGCGATGTCGTGCTGGGTGTCCCCGACCACCAGCACCTTGTGGCCCTCGTCGACCCGGACCATCTCGGAGGTCACCGCGCGGGTCACCGTGCTCGACTCGGTACGCGAGCGGCCCCACCGCCCGAGCAGGGCATAGACGCCATTGAAGGCGGGGGTCTCGGGGTGGGTACGCAGGAAGTAGGCGGTGACGCCGACGAAGAAGGACTGGGTGGTGGTCATGGCACCGGAGGACTGCAGCTCCGCGCCGAGTGTCTGCTCCGTCTCGATCTTCACCGGCTTGGAGGCGACCCTGGGGTTGAATATCCGCATGCGGTGGACCAGTGTGCCGATCTGGTTCTGGTAGGGGCCCTTGCCGAAGAGTCCCGTGAGCCGTTCCCCGTAGCGGCCGGTCGCCTGGTCGGAGTTGCCCGCCCATTGCGGCATGGCGATCCGCGCGCCGGCGCCGTGCGCGGGCGCGCCGATCTGCGAGTAGTGCCAGGAGCCGCCTGAGGCTTCCCGCATGACGTCCGTGATGCCCGTCGCCAGCTCCGGGTGCGCGCCCGCTCCGAGCGTCTGGTACGGCTGGTCGCCGAAGGGATGCTGAGCGTGGTCGTCCGACAGCTCGCCGGGCTCGCCGTTGATCAGGGCCTTGGCCTTCGCCTGGTCCAGCACTTCGATCTTCGGCTCGGCGGGCGCTGCCGACTTCGCCTGCGCGTCCGTGCTGGGCGTGTGCTCGTCGGGTACGGCGAGCACCACCCTTCCCCTCACCGACGCGTCGGTGAGTTCGATCTCCTTCTCCGGTATGACAAAGGGCTGTGTGCCCAACAGTCCGAGCGAGCCGATGCCCCGCCAGAGACTGCGGAAGCGCCAGTAGCCGCCAGTCCTCGCGGTCAGCTCCAGCTGGTAGCTGTGCAGGTGGGACGGTTTTCCACTGATGGCCATCTGCTCGAACGAGACGGTGGGACCGTAGGCGATCTTGCGGCCCGTCTGCCGCACCCAGCGCGGGCCGACCTGAAGGGAGCCGATGTTCTCGGGCGTGCCCATGACCCCCCTTTCGGCGGCCCTGAGCTGTACGGCGGCGTCGAAGCCTCGCTCGAGTGCGTGATCGAAGCTCTTCTGCCCGTCCAGCCGCTCGGTACCGGCGACGCTGCCCCGCAGGATCAGGTCGTTCTGGGTTCCTTCGTATCGACGGTCCTTGAGCTTGCCGTCGATCCACAGGTAGCGGTAGGAGCGCGTGAAGCGGCCGGGCACCACCAGGCCGATCCGCAGCCCGGTCGTGATGATGGCCTCGAGATTTCCCGCGACGCTGTGGTGGGCGAGGGTGTTGACCACGGTCAGGGTGTTGTGGAGCACCATGCGGTACTGGTTGCGGTTGTTGCGCCAGCGTGGGCTGTCGGCGTCGAGGTCCGCCAACGGCGCGATCATGCCGGGGTATTCGCGGGCCGCCGCCCGGATCACCCGATCCGTGAAGGATTCCAGGAAGGTGAGCCCGGGGGCGTTGTCGCCGTCTCCGGGGGCGACCCTGTCGCCGTTGTCGTAGGTGAACGCCTCGGGTCGGCTCATGCCCAGCAGGGCGGGGTCCTTCTCGGGCAGGTAGACGGGGGCGAGGGGCTCGGCGCCCTGCCCGGCACCATTGCGCCGGCGCAGGCTGGTGCCGTCGTCCCACCCGGCGAGGCGGCGCGCCTCCGTCCGTGTCATCCGGTCCAGGCTCCAGGTGGTGAACTTCGTCGCCTCCTTGTCGCCGCTCATGCGCACGTAGACCGTCTTCTCGACCTGGTACAGGTCCGTCGGGACCTTCTTGGCCCTTCCGACGAGCTTGCGGCTCCCCGAGCCGCCGAACACCAGGCCACTCGCGGAGTTCCGTACGTAGCGCATGGCGGCGGCGATCCTGGCCCGGACGGTGCCGATGAGACCGCCACCGTCCGGACTCACGTCGAAGCTCGCGCCGAGCGACGCGTTGAACTGCCACCCCCTGACCCTGGTCAGGGTCCGTTCGTTCTTGACGGTCTGCTGGATGGTGCCGCGCAGCTCGCCGGCGCTGGTGCTGGTCAGCAGACGAGCCTCACCCGGGACGACCCGTTCGACGACGAAGGCGCCCTTGGACGTGGCGGCGGAGTCCTCCCCGAGCAGCGGATTGCCGGTGACCGGCCCACGCGCCAGGCGTTCGGCCTTGCGCGTGAAGCTGTCGGACGTGAAGAACCCGGCGATCTCGTCGTACGCCAGGGTGCCGGGCGCCGGGCGGCCGGCTCTGTCCAGGGCCCACCGCCGGATCGTCTCGACCGAGCCGTACCCCTCGGTGTGCACCAGCCGGTAGTCGCTCTGCGGGCCGAGCCGCATCTCGTCGGGCGCCCGCTCGTCCGTCACGGGCAAGGTGTCGCTGTCCGACAGGCGCAGGGCCAGCCCGTTGCGCACGCCGAAGGTGAAGTCGCCGGTGAGGACCTCGCGCGGCAGACCGGACGGGCCGTAGCCCGAGGCTCTGCCGCTGAGCCAGAACACGTACTGCACGTCGTCCACATGCACATGGGAGTCGTCGAGCGAACGGGTCTCGACCTGGCTGAGCGTCTGGTCGAGCATGCCGTAGTTGTACGACCGGCTGAAGCTCACCGCTCCGCCGACCGAGCCGAAGCCCGCGATGCCGGCCGCCGGACCGATCTGAGCGGTGGCACCGATCTGGCGGGTGGTGCTCACCGTCTTGGCGGCGCCGGTGGTGGACTGGCTGCGGTGGGCGATGTCCACCTTGACGGGCTTGCCATGGGTGTCGGTGAACCGCTCCCAGTGGCCGTGGGGCACGGTCATAACCCGTAGCCTCACCCCCTCGTGGCCGTCGAGTGTGAACGGCGGACCCTCATAACCGTGGCCGTGGAAGAGCGACGGAGTGTCGCGCAGCGCGCCTCTCAAGTCCGCCAGCGGGTCCCCGGCATCCGATCTGGCCGACCGCGCCAGGCCCAGCCTCTCGTCGATCTCCCGCACCACCAGGTCGATGCCGCGCAGGGTGACCGCGGCATGGCCGTAGGTGCGTCCGGGAGCGGTGCCGTCACCCGTCACGTAGTCGGGCAGGCTGCTGCCGTCGGCGAAGCTCACCCGGCTGCCGGACGCCGGCGGACGCAGCATCGAGCGGTCGACGCGGGGCGGGCGATGAATGTTCAGCTGGAACTCGATCGAGGCGATGGTCTCGGTCTGCCCCGGGTAGACGACCTCGTCGCCATCGGAGAGAAGAAGACGGACTCTCGTCCCGACTGGCGGATCCTGCTTGTCCCGGGAGTCCGCGGGCGACGGCGCGGAGGAGGGACCGGGCTGGTTACTTTGAACGTACACCGAAGTGCTGGTAGGCTCCTGGACTGCGTGAGTGTCCACGGACCGGGCCTGGGGTTCAGCCGACTCCAGACCGACGCTGAGGGCGACCACCCTCATCCCGTGTCTGAAGAACGGTGTCTCCGACAGGCGAACGTCACGGATCGCCCGCTCGACCAAGCCCGCGGTGGTACCGCCGATGATCTCGGACCGGACCGGCGCGGCCTCCGCCCAACGTGGGTAGACGCTCGCCAGAAGCCGCCGCCAGTGTCGTCCCGCTGCCTCGTCGCTACGGCGCAGTTCGGTGACGAGAATCGTGCGCAGCGCGTCACGGTGATACGGTTCGGCCAGTCGGACGCGCTCGTCCTCGGGAACGTCGGCGAGGTCGGGGGTGTGATCCGGCAAGAGGTCCCGCACCGCCTCCACGGGCAACCCGGCCACCGTGATGCGCAGTTGTGGATCGGATATCCGGCGCTGGAGTTCCTCCCGGAGCAAGTGCTCCGTCAGGGCCTCGTCGAGGGCCGCACGCTGGTGCGGCGCGAGGTCCGGCAGCGGTACTCCGCCGAGAACCTGCCTCAGAGTCGTGGTGTCGAGGTCACTCACGAGAACCTCCAGCGGGTCCATCCGCAGGAAGTCGGCCGACCGCAGGTCGGAGGCGGCGAACCAGTCGGCGGCATGCACCCGGAGCTGATGGACCGACATATCAGCTGTCGCGGACGGCAGTTGTCGCTCAAAAGCGCGTGCCAGCACGGAGGCGAAGAAGGAATCGCCGTCGCCTTTGTCGTACAGGCCATGGAGACCTGAGCCGCCGGCCTGCGGATCGACGGGCCCTGCCCCGGTGATCAGGGGTACGTCGATGAGGGGGTCGTCGGCGGGCTCGGTGGGCCGGGGAGAAGGCGACGCGGCGGTCTCGGGCGGGGTGCGCTGAACCGGCGATGGGGCGGCGACGTCGGTGCGGTCGGATTCGGCGGGCGGCGCGGCGATGGACGACTGCGCGCGGCCCGCGATCGCCTCATGGGCACGCGTCAACCGCTCCTGGGCCTGCTTGAACTTTTCGCCGGTCTGCCTGGCCTCAAGGGTGCGGCCACGGCTGAGGAGCTCGGCACGCAGCTCGTGAGCCGCGGTCAGTCCGGCCTGCGCCTCGCCGTACTCCTTCCAGGCCGACGCTTCGGGGTGTGCCTGCTCCCCCTCGGGCAACCGACCGACGGTCGCCCGCTCGGCGTCGGCCAGCCGCTGTTCGGCCTCGGTCACCCGAAGCTGACGCGTCTGGCGCAAGCCGCTCTGTTCACCCGACGCGGAGTCAGCAAGGTCGCGAGCCGCAGAGAGGTCCGCCAGTGCCGCACCATAGTCCTGCCAGGCCCGCGCCTCCCCGTCACTCAACTCACCCTGTGCCGAGACCGATTGCTCCGCTTCGGGCTCGACAGACTCGTCCCTGTCCTTGTCCTTGTCCCCTGCCCCTGTGGTCGGTTCGGCGAAGCGAGCTCCAGTGGCCGGCTCGACGGTGGACACGGCGGTGCCGGACTCTTCGGCGGGCAGCGAGGCCACCGCACGGTGGCCGCCGGTGGTTCCGGCTTCCGACGGATCACCCGCGGCGCCGGGAACCATGGCCGTAGCCGGTCTGTCCCGTCCGGTGAGAGCGGCGAAAATCAGGTCGACCGGGTCGGCCCCCGCCGCGTCCTCGCCTCCGGGGGCGACCAGGTTCACGGGAGTGTGCAGGGTGATCGTCGCACGGCGAAGCAGCACGGACCGGTCCAGGCCTGTGGCCATGTCCGTGGCCGGCAGTTCGTCACCACGAGCGATCACGTCCACGACGACCGCGTCCGCGCTCATCCCCGCTTCGGCGAGCCGACGAAGCAGGCTGCCTCGCAGAAGGTCGGCGACTTCGTCCGCGCGCCGCTGATCGACGGCAACGCCATAGGGGCCTTCGATCCCTGCTTCGGCGTAGCCGGTGACCGTGACCACCGGCCTCGACTCCGGATCGGCGCTGGTCTGTCGTGCGGCCCGGACGGCTCGGTCGGCCACGGTGTCGACCGTGGCCGCCTGATCGGACGGAACCTCCGCGCTGCCCCGGCCGAACCACACGCTCGGCGCCAGGCCCGACTCCTCCTGCTTGCGGACCCATTCAGGCGATGGAGGTGCCGCCGGGTCCTCGGCGTCGTCCGCTGTGCCCCTGCCCCTGCCCTTCCCGTTGTCCGACTGCGTTGCCCGTCCGGCCCCCTCGACGTCACTGTCCCTCGGCGCCACGGTCGTCGTCGCCCCGTCGGCGGCAGCGTGCGGCTTCTTCCCGGGTGTTGCGGCCGACTTCACCTGAACAGGCCGGACTTCGGCACCGCCCAGATGGTCACTCAACCGGGACGCGACATTGCGCAGCCATTCCGCCGCCTGCGCCGGGTCCAGACCGGGGCGCACCTTGGCGCTCATGTACCGGCCCGACTTGTCGTTGACGATCCAGAAGTCGCCGTCGGGGCTCTTGCGGAACTCACCCGAGACACGCGCTCCCCCGGCAAAAGTGTCTCCGTGCCTGTCCTCGAACCGCACCGCGACACCGACGTGTCCCTGGCCGTCGAGCAGCGACTTCAGCTTCTGCTCGGGAGTGACATCGGGGTTCGGGTCTCGCAGTGACTCCGGGTCGGCCTTGAGGATGCCGGCGAGCAGCGCGTCGAAGTCGTCGGGCCGCACAGCGCTCGTCACGGATTCGCTGCCCAGGGTGATTTCCCCGTGCTCCCCCACCGCGTACAGCCACACAGCCTCAGGGTGCCCGTTCAGCACCGCCGGCGGCAGGTCCTCCAAGGGCCATCGCAGGGGGTTGGGCCGTACCGCGGTGGCGCTTCCCGGGTAACGCTCCTCGTCCTTGACCCGCTTCGGAGTCACGACAGGGCCATAAAGGTCGTCGAGTGCCGCGGCGGCATCGGTCGTCTCCCCGCTGTCCGTGGTGACGGCGCGAAAGCCATGCCACAGCTCTTCTTCGGCGGCCACGGCCGCTCGCGGGTTGTACCGGCCGTCTTGTTCCGGTTCCGCCCCGTAGACCCGTTCCAGCAGCGGCCATAGGCCGGCCTCGTGCTCCCGCACCCATCCGGCGCCGTTGTTCCTCGGCTGCCCGGTCAACGGATCGTTGCCCCGGTTGGCGCCCAGCAGTGCGGTGACGGTCTGCGCGAAGTACTCCTCGGCGTCCTGCGACGCGTAGTTACCCACCTGCGCACCGCTCGCGTCCGTCAACGGTCCGTCAGCCCACACGGCGTCCGGTCCAAGGTCCGTCTTCTGCCGAAACGTCTTGCGTACCCCCTCCTGATCCTCCGCGGTGAGTCCGAAGTGGAAGATCAGGTGGGCCAGTTCGTGGACCGCCGAGGAGTAGCCGTCCGCCTGGACAGCCTGCTCCGGTGCCACCCCGCTCGACTCACCCAGCAGATTCTCCTCAGGAACCAGGACGAGCCTTTCCGCGGTCAGCGTGAGCCCACGCCCATCGTGTGCGGAATGACCGGCGACCGCGCGAAACAACCCGTCCTCGGCCGGCTCGGCCGCCAGCGGAACGTCACGCGGAACGACCCGCACCCGTACCCCGCTGCCGGCCACCCGCGCGCGGACACCCTCGTCCACGAGCATCCGCCGTAGCAGATCAGTCAGCTGTGACCGCGCTGCCACAGGACGCTCCACGCCCGGCGGGACCTCGATGACCGACGCAGCGACCCGCACCGGCTCCGTGTCGGGCAGCGCGGTGTACCAGTCCACTCCCGGCGCGGCTCCATCCGGTTCCAGTTCGTGCGCCCCCGGTCCAGGAGCCGGGGCCGGATGGGCCGCGCCTTCCCAGGGACGGCCCGGCCCGGATCCAACGGCCGTGCCGCGGTACACGACCCGTTCGTCATCGGGGTCGTCGTCGGCTTGCGGAGGCGGCGTCGAAATGGTGGAACCCGCTGCCGTGCCGCCATACACGACCTGCTCGTCATCATCCGCCGTGCCGCGGTACACGACCCGCTCACCCTGGTCTGCCGTGCCGCGCTCGACGTCGTCCACCAACCGCAGGGCGTCGCGGACCGCGCGGCGTGCGTCCTCGTACTGGTCGTGTATCTCGGCCGGCACGTCGGCCGACGACTCGCCAAGTGCCGAACCGATCTGTTCCAGGCGGCTGCGCACCATACCGCTCAGACGACGTGTGCCGAGATAGTCCATCACGTCGTTGGCGAGCCGCTGTCTGTCCTGAAGCGGCAGTGCGCGCCCTCGGCTGTCCCGGTCCACCTGGATCGGAGGCAGGCCGTGTGCGGTCTCGAAGACCCTCGTGAGGGCCTTCACCAGGGGGTCGTCATAGAGCACCGCACGGTACGCGGGTAGCAGGCGGTCGGCCGTGCGGCGGCGAAGTCGCGTCGCCCGGTCGTAGGAGCGCCGCACCGTTTCGGCGATCTCCTGGAATCCCGACTCGATCTCGTCGTCATTCTTCAGTGCATAACTGGCCACCTGGCCGAACTTCCTGATCTCCAGGAGGATAAGGGGAAGCTCAAGGCGACCCTCATTCGTGTCCAGATTCGGGAACTGCTGGTCGCCTATCCCGAGAGCGACATACTGCGTCACTTGCCTTTCGCTATTTTTTCCCAACAATCCGTTGAAAAGATAATCCCGGACCGTAACACCGTTGTCGAGTGCTTCGTCGAGAACGTTTCGCGTGTCGTCGGATATCTCTGGCGTCAATTTTGCACGATAAGCAGAGACCACCTCCTGAATACCCTCGACGAAAACATCAGCAATCCATTGCGCACGTTTCTCAAGGAATTCCTGCACACCCTCGGAAAGTTCTTCGTGCACCGCCGTAAACGGATGACGCAAAGCCACGGGAAGCATGTTCTTTGATAGGATTCCCGTGAAGAAGCGCACCCGGACCGGCTCCGCCGCCACGTGATTGAAGAGCAACCACGTGTAGCCGCGGACCTCCTCCACGCCCGGCAGCCCCGCCAAGAACGGCAGTTGATGCGCGGACACCGCGAGCCCCATGACCTCACGCGCATAGCCGATGGCGACGGTGTCCCCGACAAGTCGACTCATGCGTGCAATTGTCCGCATCTTCGGTATAGCCAGGCGATCCTCGCTCAATGCGAGGAGCTCCGTCATCAGAGCCAGGGGTACACCGAACGTGTACTGCGTATATGCCCGGTGCCCAACGCCGACCGGGGAAGGCATCACCCAGCTCTCACCTCCGATACGCGTGACCTTCCAGCCGTCCTCTTGCGTCAGGGTCCGCCCGAGCGGCAACGCCTTGTCCGCTCGATTGGCGGCGTCCAACGCACGCTGCGTCGTCCGCAGCAGCGCCATCCCCTCGCTCACCGAGAGTTTTCTGTCGTCACCGCGTGGAAGGACTGTCAGCGGAGGCAGGACGATTTCGGTGATCGGGTGCCCTACAAGCGTGAGCCCGTGATGCACCGGCCGCCCTCGCCCGGGTGGCAGGAACGGATGCAATTTCCCGCCGGCGGCACGGAAGAAGGGGAACTCGTCGACCTCGATCCTGGCACCCGACGTGTGTTTGGCAAGGATCTCCTTCGACTTAAGCTCCACTCCCCTCGCTGCCTTGACCGGATGCTGGCTCTCCTTCTCAACCGATCCGGCGCCGTACTGATGGTTCACGGCCGGGAGCACCATGGCGTGCTGCACCGAGCCCGATTCCAGGAAGCGCGGCAGTCTGTCGGTGACGACGCGGCCGGAGTGGTCGAGAATCACGGCCCGCGCCTCGATCGGTGCCAAGTCCAAGGGGGCGGTGGTGATCTTTTCGCTCCGGGTGAGATCGATCGAGACGACCCGTCCAGGGCTACCGTCGACGGACGGCATGAGGTGTGCGGCCCATGCGTGTCCCATGCCAGAGCCGCGACGGGCCACGAGTAGCGCCGTGCTGTTGGCCCCGGTGTCCCTGAGCGCGCGCTCGACGGCCTCCCAGGCCCCCACCGGAATCCAGTCCCGGCCGACCGCGAGTCCGTCCAGCGCACTGTCGTCCGAGACCCCGAGGATGACGCCGTCGGGAAACATCGTGTCGCGCAGGGAGTAGACCATGGTCAAGCACCTCTGCACCGACATCTCATGAGGGGACTCCGACGCGGGTCCGGAGACCTCGTCATCGTCGGCGACACGGTTCTCCTGCCCACCGTGCGCGTCGAGAGCGTCCGCGATGATCTGCCGCAGATCGTTCTCGTCGCGCGGCAGGCGGACCCTGCGCCTGGTCCAGTCACGCGTCCGCGCAACCGTCGTCGGTCCCGGAAGTCCCTGGGCATACCGCGTGGGCTCAGCAGTCCCCGCGGGATCGTCGGTGGAGTCGGTCTCGTCCACGAAATCGCCCGGCCAGTCCGCCGGAGTGTCGGAGAACGTGGAATCCGGTGCCTCGAACAGGATCAGGGGCGCGTAGTCGGCGGACCAGTCCTCGGAGACGTCCAGGAACGCCGATTCCGGCGCCTCGAAGAGGACCGTGGACTCCGCGAGGTCCATGGACTCCATGAGGTCGGTGAGGTCGGTGAGGTCGGTGAGGTCGGTGAGGTCCACGGTCCCGGGGAGGGCCGGGGGCCCGGTGAGATCCGTGATGTCCGTGACGTGCGACGTGCCGCCCGGGATCGGTGTGGACCACTGGGCCTGAGTGCTTTCCGTGGTGGGTACCGGCATCCGGAGTGTGCCGTAGGTGGTGCCGAGCCGCAGGGACAGGGCCCGTGCGGCGTCCTCACCGTGAGCGTGCCGCTCATGGGCGACCAGCGTGACGAGAGAGTTCAGGAAGTCGAACTGCTCCGCCTGCGCCTGGGTGCGCTCGCCGACGACCAGGGGACGCTGATGCTCCAGGGCGATCCGGTACCTCGCCCAGTTCATCACCGCACGGTACTGATCCGCTTCGAGCGCGTTCAGCTCGCCGACCACCGCGGTGTGTCTGGCCTGGTCGTCCCGCGTCAGGTCGGTGACCGGCGCCGTGCTGTCGGCCCACCGCCAGTCGGCGTTCCTCGCCATGGCCGAGATGAGCCGGTCGGGCGTACTGACCATCAGGTCCGCGGGGTCCTTCCCCGTCGCGGCAGCCATGAACTCCCGCACGAACTTCACGCAGTTGTACCGCAACAGGTTGTACGACGCCTCGGAGTTCCGGGTGGCGTAGAGGTAGGCCTCCGCCAGCTGACCCGCGTCGGCGAAGGACACCTCCAGCACACGGACGCCCTCGGCGAGGACCAGGCCGGGACCCTCGTCGCTGATGGTGCCCGGGATGTCCGTCGGGATCGCGGAGCCGTCCTCGGCCGGGTAGAAGCCGACGACCACAGGATGCCGCGCCCCGGGCAGCAGTACCGCCACCGACGCGTGACCGACCTCGCCCCGCACGTAGTCGACGTAGCCGGTGGCCCCTGGCTGGGCGATGACGGCCAGTTCGATGTCCTGCCGGGTGCTGCCGATGTTGTCCTGCGCGTAGCGGCGCAGGGGCTCCATCATCTCGACGTATTCCAGGAACGGATCGTCCGGACTCCATGTCTGCGGCTGTACGGGAGCCGGCTGGCGGGTCCGCGTGGTGTCCGTGGTGGGTACCGGCACGCGGAGCGTGCCGTAGGTGGTGCCGAGCCGCAGGGACAGGGCACGTGCGGCGTCCTCGCCCCGGGCATGACCCTCGTGTGCGATCAGGGTGACGAAGGAGTCCAGGAAGTCGAACTGCTCCGACTGCACGTGGGTGCGCTCGCCGGTGACCAGAGGGCGCTGATGATCGAGGGCGACGCGGTAGCGCGCCCAGTCCGTCAGCTGACGGTGATCAGCCGCGTCGAGCGCGTTCAGTTCGGCGGCGACGTCGGCGAGTCGGACCTGGTCGTCCCGCGTCAGCTCGGTGAGCGGCGTCGCGCTGTCGGCCCACCGCCAGTCGGCGTTCCTCGCCATGGCCGAGATGAGCCGGTCGGGCGTACTGACCATCAGGTCCGCGGGGTCCTTCCCCGTCGCGGCAGCCATGAACTCCCGCACGAACTTCACGCAGTTGTACCGCAACAGGTTGTACGACGCCTCGAAGTTCCGGGTGGCGTAGAGGTAGGCCTCCGTCAACTGACCCGCGTCGGCGAAGGACACCTCCAGCACACGGACGCCCTCGGCGAGGACCAGGCCCGCGCCCTCGTCGCTGATGGCGCCGGGGACGTCTCCGGAGAACAGGCCGGCGTCCTCGGCGGGGTAGAAGCCGACGACCACGGGATGCCGCTGCCCGGGCAGGAGGACGGCCACCGACACGTGACCGACCTCGCCGTTCATGTAGTGGCCGGGTTTGGCGATGACGGCCAGCTCGATGTCCCGCTCGGCGCTGCCGGTGGCCTGTACGACGTGGTCGTGCAGCGGTCGCAGCATGTTCAGGAAATCGAGGAACTCGTTCCCGTCGGTGTCGTCAGGACGGCGGCCCGCGCTGTTGTCGTCATCATCGTCGTCGTCGAACCGCGACCTCAGGTTCCGGTCCAGGTCCGCGAAACCCGCGGCGATGACATCGGGCGAGAGAAGCACGTCCGGCCCGAATGCGGTGCCGGCGAACCGGCCCGTCGCCGCGTGCGGGTAGGCCTGGCCCACCTGGTCGAGCATGCCGTCGATCAGCCTGTCGTCATCGGACGGCGCCGTTTCGTCGTCGGTGTCGGCCTGTGTCCGCTCCGGAGCACGAGGGGCCCGTCGCGTGACAGCCAGGGGCCGGGTCCCAGTGGATCCGTCCTGTTCCGCCGGCTCTTGGACATCCCCTGGTGGCGCGAACGCGGCCCAGTCCTCGGCGGACCGGTCGATCTCGTCGAGGAGGTCGCCGACGATGGGGTGGGCCCTGTCGCGCACGCCCTGGTCGGTCTCGGGGGCGGGCGGAGTCTCCGGGCCGGAGACCGCCGTCGCGGAGGTGTAGTGGTGACGAAGGCTCGCGGCGAGGCCGGGATCGATGGCGGAGTCACGAAGGACGAGCCGGACCAGGTCGAGGTCGTTCAGACCGGCCCTGCTCACGGCAACGACCGCGCTCTCGTTCAGAGTCCACGTGGCCCGCACGTCCATCCCGTACGCGAGGTCGGACAGATCAGCCTGACCGACGAGGGTGGAAAGGACGCGATCGCCGTACAGTTGCTCTCTCAGCGGCTCGGGCAGCTCGGGGCCGTTCGACACGTCGATGACGGCGGAGGTGACGGCTGTCTCTCCGGTCGGGGTCCGGACTGTCTCGGAATGCGGCTCGCCAAGGGCACCGATGCTCTGGCCGAGGGCACCCGTGCGCCGGCCCAGGTCACCTTTATCGCCGATGCTCGCTCCACCACCGACCCCGGGCTCCCCCGTCAGCGGCCCCGCACTCAGGGACCGGCCCGTCCGGGAGGAACCCTGCGCCCCGGCCGGTGCGGTGACCTGAGCAGGTGGACCAGCGGGGTGTTCGGGTGCTGTCCCGCTCTCCCGGTACGGCGCATTCTGCCAAGACACGGGCTGGTTCCCGCGGTACGGCATCGCCGCGGAATCCAGGTACGCCTCGAAGTCGCTGCTGGTGATGTCCGCGAGATCCTGGCCTTCTGGTTCGGGTTCGAACTTGACCCACGCGGATTGCTCGCGAGGGAGTGCCCCAAGTGCCATCGCGTTGGCCGGATACGCGTCGAGGGGAGCGTCGGGGTCTTTGACGAACCAGACCGGGCTGTTGGCGGCATGGACGGTCCTGCCGGTGGCGTTGGCGACGTGTTGTGCGACCGACACGGCCGTCATGTCCGATGTGCCGGTCTGTGGGGAACCGGCCGAGCAACTGAGCAGGACGATGGCGGCCTCGCGCGGCATGCTCTCGAGGCTGGGACGCCGACGCAGCAGACGGCCGACCTCCTCGCCCGTCGCCAGTGTGTCATCGCGACCGTCGCTGGTGGGCAGAGCGAGGATGCCCGGATCACCGTGAGCGACGACGAAATACGGCCTCGGATTCGCGTCGGCCCAGGGTACCCACCTCTGAGTTCCGGAAATGCGGACTCCCGCCCCAGTCACCTGATGGCTGAGTCTCAGGTCAGCCGCGGAGCGGGAGCGGAACTCGAAAGGGTTTCTCCAGTGCTCGCGCGTCAGAAAGGCTCGTCCGATGGATTTGCCGTGGAAGTCCACGATGGTATGGGTGAGCAGATCCTCATCGGGCAGCTCAGTCACTCGTCCTTGGCGGGTGACCGTTGTGCGTCCTGGCCTCGGAGCGGCGGGCCAGCCCGGTTCGGAAACGACCCATGTGCCTGCGGCGTCGTCCCGTTCGAGGGGCGGAGCCAGATGGAAGCCGCGGGAGACGGGGTCGTGGCGGACCGTGAGCTGACCGGTGTACGACCACACCCGACGTCCGGTGGTGCGCGCGATGGCTCGCGGCAGATCGACCTTTTCCGCACGCTCCCCGACGGTCCACAGGACGATCGGAGTCCTGCCCGGGTTGGTGCTGGCCAGCAGTGAGGCGAATTCCGCGTACGGCAAGCGGCCGGCCTGTCCCGAATCTGTCCGCTGGACGAAGCCGTTGTGGTCCGACCGCACGGTGACCACCAGCGCCGCACGGCCCCATGGCGCCGGCACGATCCGGTCCATGAGAGCGGATTTCAGGCTGCCCCAGGGGGCGACGTAGACATGGGAGAAGTCGACGGGTGTCCGGGCCGTTTGCATCCCGGCCCAGTCCAGGAGCCGGATCCCGCCGACCACCGCAGGACGGCCGCCGGCCCGGGCAGCGCCACCGGGCGGCAGGGGTGGCAGCGGAAGCGAGGGCGGCGGTCCCGGAGGCGGACCACCCGCCCCCACCTGCGGAGGCAACGGCGGCAACGGCGGCAACGGAAGCGACGGCGGCGGCCCCGCAGGCCGACCACCCGCCCCGACCTGCGGAGGCAGCGGCGGCAACGGAAGCGACGGTCCACCACTCGAAGAGGAGGGCATCGGCGGCAGACCACGACGCCGGCCGCGATCGGAGGCGCCGCGAGACCCCGCCGGCCCCGAACTCCCGGAAGCGGGCCCGTGGGAACTGAGGGCCCCAGCGCCCGTCGGCTCCGGCTCCGCCGGCACGAACGTGTCCGGCTCCGAAGAGCCCAGACGCGTGCCATGACGGCTGTGTCCGTGGGTCGACGTGGAGGGCCCAGGACGTGCGGGCATCCAGTGCCGATGGCGGTCACTGCGGACGAGACGGATGGTGTCGCCGGCGCCGACGTGGATCTGGTGGGGCGCGCCGGGGGCGGTTGTTTCCAGGATCTCCAGGTTGACGCCGTAGGCGTTGGCGACCAGCACAGGGGCGAGGTCGCCGACCACGCTGTCGTAGTGCCCGGATCGCTCCAGATGGGTCACGAACCAGTTCGTCACCTGCCGCCGATCGCCACCGACGGCGTAGAACCGCGCGGCGAACTGGTTCGGGTCGAGGCCGTGATGGGTGGCATAGCCGTGCACAAGCGCCTGTGCGAACGGGCGGTTGTCCCAGAAGGCGGTGTGGTGCTGGGTGAGGTATTCAGCCACGGCGTGCCGTACGTCCGCAGCGGACAGGAGCCGGCCTGGACGGGACATGAGCGTGGCGACGGAATGGAACAGGGAGTCCCCGTCCATCGGAACGGACGCGGTCTCCCAGCCTCTCGCCGCGGCGACCCGGGCCATCTCCTGATCCGGCTCGGACACGAGATCCCGCCCGGAAAGCGATGCCGACGAACCGCTCGGCGCGTGGGCGTCCTCGCCGGCGCGGACGGGATCGTTCGGGCCGGGGGCCTCTGGCTCGAGGGAGCTGTTGTCGTGCTCGTCGGCGACGGTGCCCGTGTAGGTGGCGCGGGCGGACAGGCCGTGCTCGGCTCGGATCCTGTTCTCGGTGAACTCCCGTACGGCGTGGTCCTGGAATCCGACGACCTCCGCCTCGTCCTCGGCGGGATCGAGCCGGGAGAGGCCGCGAAGGTTTCGCTGGGCGTGGATCAGCTCGTGTGCGAGACCTATGAAGGGAGGCCGTAGACCGTCGGCGGTCTCCCACACGTTCGGGTTGTACTGGATGGAGCTGGACGTCCCCTCGCCCGGGGCCCCCTGGTCCTTCCGCGTAGCCCACTCCGCCATGGCAGGTGTGGTGGCGTTGCCGGCGTGCGTCATGAATCGCGGACTGCCGTCGATCACGGTGCCGGCGCCGACACGCTCGATCGTGACGTTGACCCGCTGCCGGGTCGCGGGGTCCGGCAGGGCACCGCGCGCGGCGAGGCTTTCGATCAGAGCCAGGCCGACAGGTTTGCTCGCGAGCAGGTCCAACTGCTCCTTGACCGTCGCGAGGAACGTCGGATCCACTTCGTGGTCCCAGCTGACCTGGATACCGGGATATCCGGTGTCCACCGCGACCGGGTTCCTGGCCGGCTCCGCGGGCGACGGCAGTCCGGTGCCCCTCCCCACTCCGGTGTCCAGCACGCCCGCCTCACGACCGGCCCCCGGGCCTGCCGGGCCGGCCGTGAGGACCTCGGGGTCGCCGAAAATCTCGATGGCTCGTTCGGCCGGACGTATGAACACCCGCCTGCCGACGAACCAGTCCGGCCCCTGTTCCATGCGTGTCCTGGGGAACGTTCCGGTTCCGCCGGCGGCCGGCCATGACAGCAGTCCGTCGCGAGGTTCGCCGCTCTCATCGGTGTAGGCACCGAGGTGGTGGACCGACCAGTTCCCGCTGCCGCCCAGAAGGCCGTTGCTGGATCCGATGGCCTGGCCGTCGCCCAGGGAGAGCATGACGTGGGAGAGCTGGAGGGGTCCGGTCTCGCTCCACTGGCGGAAGATGCCCACGACATGCCCCGGGGGAATGTCATCCGGGGAGCGAACCATCTGATCCCCGGTGTTCACCAGATACCGTTCCGCGCCCGACGTGGTCTTCGGCCACGCGTCATGTCGCGCCCTGGTGACGTATCCCGACAGATAAAGCAAATGTGCGACCGAGTTGTAACAGATCATCCCGTCCAGTCGTCCGGTCTCCGCCGGGGAGAGACCGGCCACACGACGTACGACGGCGTCCCGCACGGCGAGTGGGTCCTTGCGCGCGATCCTCTGGACGAGCCTGTCCAGTGCCTGACCCCGCTTGCTCGCGTCTCGGTGCTTGACGTCGGTGCGCCAGTCCTCCCATTTCCTGACCGCGGCGAGGACGTCGGTGAGCCTCGCAGCCGTGGTGTTCGCGTCCTCCGCGGGCGAGTTCTCGGACCTCACCCAACCGTCGAGCGCTTCGTCGATGTCCTTCACGTGGTTCGAGCGCGTCGAAGTGGCCGACAGCTTGGAATCGGCCCTCCAGGCATCGGCGATCGCCTGCGCGGACCATGCCTGCGCCGCCCGGACACTCGGGCGTGGCGCCAGTTCGGGCATTCCCTGACCATGCGACTCGGCCTGGCGAACCGGCGCTCCGGTCGTCCTGACCGTCCGACCGCCCCGCGGCACGGACGCATCGGCAGGCGTGTGGGCCGCGGGGTCGAAGCCGTCGTCCGCGGCCGTGTCGGTGACGTCGATGACGGCGAGCCGGCGCGATGTCGAATCGGACAGGAAACGGCTGGGCGTGGTGCCGGGAGGAAACGCCCGTCCGAGGGAGACCGTGTGAATCTCCACGGCGTCGGGGCCTACGGCCGGACCGGCGTTCGCCAGCTGGCCGAGGGCGTGCGTGAGACTCAGCCGGAAGGCCGCCGCCACCGCTTCCGCGCGATCGGCTCCGGCTCTCACGGCGTCGGCTTCCCTGTCCACACGGGGAAGCACCGCGCCGTTGCCGTACCCGGTGACGGTCACCTGAGGCAGCGGCACGCCATGCCGGGCGTGATGTACGGCGGTCTCCGCGACGTTCCGCGCGAGCGCCGCGATGGAACCGAGGCCGGCCTCGGGCACCGTCCGCTCTTCCCCGGCGAACGGTACGCGGACCTGTCGCGGGTGTTCGACCGGGGCGGTCACCGCTGCCCTCAGCGACGCGAGGACGTCCTCGCCCGCGTCGACGGCGGGGACAGTGATGCGGCGAGCCGCCCGCCAATCGCGCGTCTCGGCGTTCAGGTGGCTGAGCAGTCGGTGGTAGGAGGAGTCCGGGTCGCCGTAGAGGTCCGACCAGATCAGCAGGTGGGCCAGTACGGCGTCGTACTCCAGCCTCGCCCGCCGGCCGACGTGCAGGGCCAGCTTTCCCCTGCTCGCCAGACGCCAGCCGTGGGGCAGTCCTGAGTCGGGCAGGTGACGCACCAGTTCGACGATCCGTGACCATACGTACGTCTCGAAGCGTGCCGCTGCCGCGGGGTCGTCGACGAGGTTCTGGCTCAGGTTGGCCTCGCGGCCGTACCGTTCGTTGACGCTGACGTGCAGCAGCTCATGGACGAGTGTGGCGACCTGGTCCTCGAAGTGCCGCATGGCGGACAGCGTGATCTGGAACGCCCGGCCCTCGATGGGCACGGTGTTCCCGCCGCCTTCGGGACGCTCGTCGCGGCTCGGCCAGTGCGGCCTTGGTCTCGCGCCGGCCGGCTCGGGTCCGTGGTAGGTGGCTCGCCCCACCAACGGCGTGACTTCGTCGAGCAGGTGGCGCGTAGCCGGGTCCGCGGTCAGACCGCGGTATACGGCAAGCATGTCCCGCACAACGTCACTCGTGAGCGGGGCGGTGAGCGCGGTCCCTCGGTCCACGGCCCGGTTCCACTGGGACAGCCGTCTCGCAAGGTTGCCGGTCGGAGCCGGAGTCCGCGCGCTTGGGCTGTCGGCGTACGGCACGCCGAACCGGCCACGTGGGCCGGTGCGGTGGGGCTGGTCGGCCGGGCCGGTCCACGTAGCCGGGTTGTGGGAGCTGCCGGAGGGTCCGGGCTGTGCCGGAGGATTCGGCTTCACGCGGTACGACTCCGCTATGGAGGCCAACCACATAGTGAAGTCGGGGCTGTTGATGTCGTCGTCCAGGGCTTCGAGGACGTAGCGCGCCAATTGCAGTGTGTCGGCGTAGTCGAGTCCGGAGGCCGTCATCAGTTCCGCGAGCCGTCGCTCCTCCACCTGAAGGGGACTGAACTCGATCCACTGCCCGGGTACGCCGGGACGCACGTCGTCAAGCGCCATCGCGGCGGGCGGAGTCTCGCTGCGGGCGGGGTCGACGTCGTGCCAGATCCTGGTATCGGCGGCGTAGACGGTTCGCCGGGTGACATCCGATATCTGCTGGCCGACCGAGGCGGTGTTCATCGGGTCGGAGCCCTCCGGACGCTTTCCCGCGTTGCAGACGATCAACGTGATCGCGGTGGTTCCCGGCAGCATTTCCAGGCTTGCGCGACGCCTCAGCCACCGGCCCGTCTCCGTACCGGAGACAGAGACCAGAGCCTCGGAGCCCGTGCGCAGATCCACGAGACCGGGCTTTCCGTGCGCGGAGAGGACGTACGGACTCCGGCCGGCCCAGGGCAGGCGAGTCTGTGAATTCGGCAGCCAGTGACCGTTGCTCCGCCGGTAGCTGACTTGCAGGTCAGCCAGGTATCGAGACCCGAAAGTGCGGAGTCTCCAGTCCTCTCGGTGATAGACGGCCCGCCCGACCGGCCGGTTGTCGTTGTTGACGATGGTGTATGTCAGAAGATCCGCATCCGGTACCTCGGCTCTCAGCCCGGTCCGGAGCGCGCCCGAGACGTGTCCCGGCATCGGCGCTCTCCAGACGGCCGGCTCCGTCAGCACCCACGTGCCGGCGGGAACCTCCGAGCGTTCGCGAGGTGGGGCCAGGTGGTAGAGGTTCGAGCCCGGATCCTGCCGGACCCTGAGCATGCTCGTGTACGACCAGACCTGACGTCCGGTCGTTCGGGCGACGGCGCGTGGCAGGTCGATGTCCCCTACACGTCGGCCTTCGGTCCACAGGACTATCGGCCCTCGGCGGGGCAGTTTTCGGTCCGCCATCAGCAGGTCGGCGAAGGCGGCGTACGTCAACGTCCGGCCGGACCCGTCGGTATCGATCAGTACGACGGAACCGGCGGTGTCGGACCGCACCGCGACGACCGCCGCGTCGCGCCCCCAGGGAGCCAACACCATCTGGTCGACGTCACTGTTGTTGCCCCACGGAGCTATATGGACGCGGGAGAAATCCACGCGCCTGCCTCGGGGCACGACGTTGGCCATGTCCCAGAAGCCGTGCCCTCCTCCTCGGCCGCCGCCGGGAGCCGATCCGGACGGCACGGGCGGCAACCCACCCGGCGGCGGCAACACGGGCGGACCCACCCGACGACCACCACCAACCGAACCCGACGGCACAGGCGGCAACCCACCCGACGGCGGCAACACCGGCGGACCCACCCGACGACCACCACCAACCGAACCCGACGG